>NZ_JAAEQH010000182.1 GCF_024231755.1 Neptuniibacter sp. | reverse complement strand
TCTGTTGGTGAATGATAACAAAGATGTTTGCTGACATTCACTGACGCATGAAAGGGCTTCTTCCCATTCCAGACAGAGCGGGACTCCAAAACATCCACACGCTTAGCTTACGAGGTTAGGAATTCATCCGTTTCTTAGCCAGACTGCTGAAGTATGCTTACAATAACATAGATGATTCTTATATAAGCCTAGTAGTGATTCTTGTTACTGTTCCTGCGTAAGATCCGTTCGTGTTTGTTTCAACGTAACACCATCCATATCGTTCCACTGTTTTGCCATAGCGTTGCCTGCATATTGGCATAAACTCGTTGCTATCCATTTTGTTCCGCAAGGCAGATCGAGGATAAATGCTTTCCGCTTGAACGTTCCTAACAGAACAAAGTCCACTGACTTTACGCCTTATCGTTCCATCCGATATTCTCTGCTTTAATCCGCCGCCTGAATCCGATAAATTAGGCATGCCTGGAGGAGTTATGAGTAGGAGAATCTATGAGGTCACACGATATGACTTTACTTTATGAATCGTACTCACAGCAGCTAGCAGCTAAACCCGTAGCTATGATGTGTAAAATACACTCACAATCAGGTGGCAAAGGATCACCCTCAGAAATCGAACTGCTCCATCAACCAGCGGGACAAAGTGGGCAAGCCAAGTCCTACTGTATGC
>NZ_JAAEQH010000181.1 GCF_024231755.1 Neptuniibacter sp. | reverse complement strand
TGATCGCTCTTTGCAGATGATCCGTGATGGTGGTTGTAAGTCAGGCTTGGTATTCAACCCAGCTACGCCACTGAGTCACCTGGAATATGTTCTGGATAAAGTGGATATGGTTCTGCTGATGTCTGTAAACCCGGGCTTTGGTGGTCAGAAATTTATTCCAGGCACTCTGGATAAATTGCGTCAGGCGCGTGAAATTATCGATAACAGCGGTTATGACATCCGTCTGGAAATTGATGGTGGTGTGGGTATTGGCAATATCCGCGAGATCGCTGAAGCGGGTGCTGATACCTTTGTTGCAGGTTCTGCAATTTTTAATACTGATGATTATGCTGCAACTATTGCACAGATGCGTGAGCAGCTGGCACTGGTTAAGTAACGGTTGGTTTGAACATAATGCGGCAACTCTTTTCTGGTTCCAATCCTGAGCTGGTTCTATTTGATCTGGATGGTACGCTGGTGGACAGCGTGCCTGATCTGGCCCAGGCCATTGATCGAATGCTCTCTACTTTGGGTAAACCCGAAGCGGGTGTAGATAAGGTCAGGACCTGGGTTGGTAATGGCGCAGCTGTGCTGGTGGAGCGGGCAATCACAGATGAGATGTATCCGTCAGATATAGATCCGGATGAGTTTGAAAAAGCTTATGCGCTATTTCTGGATTACTATGCTCAGGCAACCGCTGATCAGAGTGTCCTTTACCCTGGAGTAGAGCAGTGCCTGCAAAGCCTGCAGCAGCAGAGTATCCGTATGGGGGTTGTGACCAACAAGCCGATACGATTTACCGATACGATGTTGGAGGGTTTCGGACTGAGCGGTTATTTTGATGTGGTTCTAGGCGGTGACAGCCTGCCGCAGAAAAAGCCAGAACCAGAGCCGTTGCTGGAAGCGATGAAACGTTGTGGTGTCGAGCCTGAATCAACCCTAATGGTGGGGGATTCTAAAAGTGATGTGGGAGCAGCAAGAGCCGCTGGCTGTCCGGTAGTTTGTGTGCCTTACGGCTACAATCATGGCCAGGATATTGCAGACAGTAATCCTGACCTGATTGTTGAAACCCTTTCCGATCTAACCTGATTACTCCAGATTCTTCTATTCTAAAATCTTGGCGTTTTTCGGCAGCTCCACCACGTGAGTGCTTGAAGCCAGGTCGTGCCAAGCTTGTTTCTGCTTACTGATAAACATCCACAGAAAACCTGCTCCAAAGCAGAGTAGGGATACTGTGCCGACGATAAAACGGATCAGGCTCTGCATAAAGTTCAGGCGATAGCCCTCAACAGTTTGCACGCGTAGGCGCCAGGCTAACATGCCAAGAGTCTGTCCGCTGCGCATCCAGAAGAAAGCGAGAAATGCGTAAGTCAGGATAAATAGGAAAGATTGGAAAGCGGGTCCAGTTACTGCCTCGCCGTCATTCAGGCTTACTGCAATAAAACCTGTCACCATCCACAGAGCTACAACAAGCATAAAGTCATAAACAAAGGCACCAAGCCTTTTCATCGGGCTTGCTGTTGTGACTTCGGCATATGTTTCTTTAAACGGTCTGCTCATCCTGTTTCCTTATGATCGCTCTGTTCTTGTTTAGCAGGCACTATTTAGTGGGCGCTGTTTTAGCAAGCGCTGCGGGTGGACGTTTTGGTGTCCAGTTTAAACAGGGGGCGAATATAACTGCCTACGATGCTTCCTGCAAATGCTGCGATCAGCCAGAGCCAGCCATGTAAACTTCCCGATGCGATACCGCCGAAGTATGCGCCGATATTGCAACCGAAAGCGATGGTTGCGCCATAACCAAGCATCACGCCACCGAGCAGAGCCGCGATCCAATGCAAAATAGGTAGTCGCCATTGGAAAGAAAACTTGCCTGCCATCGCTGCTGCTGCAAATGCGCCGAGCAGAACCCCAGCGTTCATCACAGAGTTAACATCACTGGTTAGTGATTCCTCTAGAGCGGTTTCGCGGCCCGGTTGTAACCAGTAGCTCCAGAAATCCAGCTCAAGTTCCAGCTCCAGTAGCATGGCCAGTTTGGCTCCCCACAATGGATAAGCGACAGCAACAGCCCAGGGGCGACCTGTCATCGCTAAAGTAGCAAAGTTAAGTATTGCCAGGACCAGAGCACCCCAGATAAATGGCCATGGGCCTTGAAGATAACGGCGCCAGTTTGCGATTTCGGACAATGGCTGGTCTTTTTCCACCTCACCGTGGGTACGTTTTTCCAACCAGATGGTAAATAGAGCAATCCCTGCAAACAGAGCTAGGTTGATCATGATTGCAGGTATAAGTCCTGTTTCTTCTATAACCGATACTGGGGCGAATTGAGGTAGCCCGGTCCACCACTCATAATCCGCAGTAGCCCAGAGGCCTCCAACCATAAAGCCAAACATGCTAGGTATAGCACGGAGCTGACCACCACCTGCGTGGTAGAGGTTTCCTGAGGCACAGCCATTACCCAGCTGCATACCGATACCAAAAATAAATGCACCAACCAGCACTGAATAGCCAAGGGGGCGAATGTAACCGCGTACCTCTTCGCCAAATAGTTCAGCGCTGCTTAATGCTGGGAAAAACAGGCATACCGCTACTGCGAGCATCACCATCTGTGCTCGTAGGCCTCTGCCGCGGCGGTTAACAATGAGGTTACGCCATGCTGTCGTGAAACCGAAGGAGGCGTGGTAGAGAGCTAAGCCAAGAAAACCACCAATCAGCATCAGCCACATCTGCTGACTGGATTCATTCTGCTGTAACCAATATAGACAGTATGAGAACAGGCCTAAGGAGATCAGGGTGACGGAGTATTGTCCTGTTTTAGATTCAACTTCAGGTGTGAGCTCAGGAGAGGGCGTTTGCACGCTATTCATAAGTGATATCGTCGTATAGAACTGTGTTGCTGTTATCGATGACAGATCTGCGCCTGCTCATCGGAAAAGCTGGTCATTATATCACCAATTTGAATAAAGACTTGTTAATTTAGTCTCAACTTAAATAAAAAGGCGACCATAGTGGTCGCCTTTAGTTGATAATTTCCAGTTTTTACTGGCCTACGTATTTCACTCGATACTCTTCAGCCAGCTCTTTGGCTGTTGCCAGTTGTGATGCATCCAGTTTCATAATCAGGCGCTTTTCAATCTCAATTGCAGTACGGTTACCCAGTTGAGCTGCATTGTGCATCCAGGCATAAGCAAGGATGTTTGTGTTCTGATCAGCCTGTGAGCCGTGTTCATTAGAATATAGCGTGCCAAGGAAGAACATCGCGTCGGTGTGGCCGCGCTCAGCAGCTTGACGGTACCAGCGTTCAGCTTCTACGAAATCTTGCTCAACACCCGTGCCAAAGTTATAGCAGCGGCCAATGTTATGTTGAGCTGCTACGTAACCTTGATCGGCTGCTTTCAGATACCATTGAATAGCCAAATCAGGGTTTCGCTCCATGCCGTAACCAAATTCTGCCATTTCACCCAAGCGGTTCTGCGCTGATGGATCACCCGATTCAGCCGCTGGAACAACAGTCTCCAGTTCGACTTTGTAGTCTTTATCTTTCATAGCGCGCAGGCTGTTTACACTGCCCATATGGCCAAGCGATGCACCGCGGTTGTACATGCGACGGGCTTTTTTAACGTCTTTGTCAACGCCCCAGCCGTTTTCGTACATCTGACCCACCATATTCATTGCGTCAGGGTTGCCTTCTCTGGCTAGGGATTTCAGCTCTTTCATCGCTGTTGCATAATCCTGCTTTTCAAAGGCAAGGGTACCTTTACCAAGGTCTGCAGCCATCACATTGGTGGCACTGATGCTCAGCATTAGGCTAGCAGCTAAAAGAATCTGTTTCTTCATCGAAAGTTGCCCACTTTGTCCATTAGGATTTGAAAGAGGTCGCAATTATAACGACTTCGTGTCTAATTGTTGATGCCCAATACGGATTAGAATCAATAGGTACAGATTCCTCCGTAAGTGCAGGTTAATTCAGCATTGTCTAATTTATGGCGGCATTCTATACAGGCGCTCTATAGAACACTAGTTAATCATTTAGTTCATTTGCGATGGATCAATAATATATAAAATGTAAAATAAATACATTAAATATTATTGGATGTTAATCGAGAATAAACGAGAATTTGTATCAATGTTATCTATTCTGAATAGATATAGGATTGAGAAATACATTGCAGGAGCTTGATTGTAAGGCTTATTCACAAGTTCCGTAAGTTCCCAAAACTGCAGATGCGACGCTATGAACTTGAGTGTTATAGAGCTGGATACCGCACCGTTAAAAACTATTCTGACGCCTAATGTGGTCACGGTCAGCCCTGATTGTGATTTGTCCTGCGTATTATCTCTAATGCAGTCAAGGGCTATTAGTAGTGTTGTCGCAATTAATGAGATGGAGAAGCCGGTAGGCATCTTTACTGAGCAGGATGCTATACGCCTGATGGCTGACGGAAGGGCCGTTTCGGGTTTGCTTATGCAAGATGTAATGAGTCATCCAGTTCTGACTGTGCAATCCAGTATTGGCTACGGCAAAGCTTATCAGTTGATGTCAGAAAACAGGGTTCGGCACTTGCTTGTCGTTGACGAAGAGGGGCGCCTGGCTGGGTTGGTTAGTGAGGGAGACTTCCTGCACCACATGGGCATGGAATATCTGGTTGAGTTAAAAACCGTTGAATCTTCTATGACCTCTAATGTGCAAACCGTAGCAACTGATATGAAGCTACTAAAGGCTTTGCAGATCATGAGCTCTGTTCGTATCAGTTGTGTAGTTGTAGTTGAAGAGGGAAAGCCTGTAGGAGTTCTTACCGAGAGAGATATGGTCCGCTTGGCTAGACGAGATGTGGATATAAGTAATATCCCTATCAAGGATGAGATGACATCTCCCTTATTAACAGTTGAATCCCATGCTCCGCTACAGGTAGCCAGTCGAATGATGGAGCAGCACAAGATCCGCCGCTTGGTTGTTGTCGGTGAAAAGGGGCAGTTGAAAGGGATTCTGACCCGTCACGATATTGCTAAATCTTTACAAGGTTCTTATATCGAGTATCTCCAAGAGAGCCTTGAAAGAAAGAACCGTGATTTGCAGCATACGGAAGAGCGTCTGCGAGAGGTTGAGCAGAAAGCCTTCTATCAGGATCTGGTAGAACAGATCAGTGATGCCATTTTTATTATTGATGCTGATGATGCGCGCGTTTTAGAAGCCAATGATCAAGCGTCCACAAGTTTGCATATTTCGAGGAGTGAGCTGTTAAACCTGAGGGTTAGCGATTTTCTGAAGTCTATAAAAACTCTTGAAGACTGGTTTGATGAGTTTATACCTGAGCTGAGAAAAAAAGATGAATTATTGATAGAAACCTTCCATCAAAGAAGTGATGGGACTGAATATCCGGTTGAGATCAAAGCTAGATTGGTCAACTTTGGGTTGAAAGAGTATGTGGTAGCTGTAGCCCGTGACCTTTCAGAGCGTGAAGAGGCCACTCGAAAAATAAAAGAAAGTGAACGACGTTTTGAAGCGCTCTTTGAGAACGCCCCTCTTGCATATCAATCACTGGATATGAATGGAAATCTGAGAGCAGTTAACAATGCCTGGCTAGAAATGTTGGGCTGTGAGAGAAAAGAAGTCATTGGAAAGCATATTACTGCGTTTCTGATGTCATCTTCATTGGGTACGTTGAACAATGAGTTTCCACGGTTTGTCAATAAGGGGCGGGTTGACGGTCCTCTTTTTGAGCTTAAAACCAAAACAGGTGAGCGTTGTATTGTCCGGGTTAATGGGCAATTGGGCAAAGACCCCGTGAGTGGTGAGGTTTGTACCCACTGCATGCTAACCAATGTTACACAGCAAGAAAAAGCTGCAGAATCCATCCGCGAAAGCGAACAGCGCTTTCGACTCCTATTTGAACAGTCCTCTCTGGCGATGGCCTATGTAAGTTACAGCGGAGAGCTTATTAGTCTTAATCAGGAGTTTGTAAATGTCTTTGGTTATGACGAAACCGAGCTCTCTGGTTTGGAAAACTGGCTATTGTTGGTTCACCCGAATAAGGAGTACAGGGACCAGGTAAGAGAAAGGTGGTTAGCATCAGTAGAAAACGCCCGACAGGGTGATAGTAAAATTGAGCCTCAAGAATATTTAGTACGCTGTAAAAATGGTGAAATAAAAACAGTCAGAGCCTCCGGTATGGTGACGGATCAGGGTTTCCTGGCTGTTTTGGATGACATCACTGAACAGCGTCAGGCGGCTGAAGCATTGAAAGAGAGTGCTGAGACCTATTTTGGTGTTATTACAACAGCGTTAGATGGCTTTTGGATAGTCGATACAGACGGCAGCATACTAGATGTGAATGAAGCTTACGTGAAGATGTCGGGCTTCAGTCGTGAAGAGTTGATGGGAATGAAAATCAACGACTTAGATGTCGTTGAATCTCCAGCAGATACCCGAGAGCGAATAGAATCAATAATGAATTCTAGAGGGGCTCTTTTTACGACAAAGCATCGGCGCAAAGATGGAAATATATATGATGTAGAGGTCAATGCCACCTACTGGGCTGGTGGTGGTAGTGGTGGTCACTTTTTTGCGTTTCTCCGCGATATCACTCAGAAAAGGTTAGATGAAGAGAAACTCCGGCAGGCTGCTACAGTTTTCGGTAGCACAAATGATGGTGTGATGATTACTGGCACAGATGGCGTCATTCAAATGGTCAACGAGGCTTTTTGCCATCTGACGGGTTACAGCGAAGCAGAGATTATAGGAGCTCCAGCTCGAATCCTTCAGTCAGGTCGTCATGATAACCAGTTTTATCAGGAGATGTGGAAATCGATATCTGAGACAGGCAGTTGGCAAGGAGAGATTTGGAATCGCCGTAAAGATGGTAGTACGTATCCTGAGTTGCTTAGTATCAATGCGGTGTACGATGATGCAGGTGAAATTAGCAATTATGTAGGTGTTTTTGCTGATATTTCTCGCCTTAAAGAGTCCGAGCAGAAATTAGCCTATCTGGCGCATCATGATATGTTGACGGGGCTGCCAAACCGTTTGATGTTACACGCGCGGTTAGAGCAGGCGATGGGTGCGTCTAAACGTAATGCAAGTTATGTTGCTTTGCTACTGTTGGATCTTGATCGATTCAAAGATGTAAATGACAGTTTTGGACATGCAGCTGGAGATGAGTTGCTACAACAGATAGCGGACCTACTTCAGAAACGCTTAAGGCAGGTAGATATTGTTTGCCGAATGGGTGGTGACGAATTTGCTGTGCTTTTAGAGGATATTCATCATCCCGAAGACGCTGGTGTTATTGCCGATGAAATTATTTCTTTGTTGGCAAAAGCCTGGACACTGAGTAATGGCTGCGAAGTAGCTATTGGTGCTTCGGTAGGGATTAGCCTCTATCCAACCCAAAGTGAGGATGCCGATGCATTGCTGCAACATGCAGATGCTGCCTTATACAGAGCGAAAGCCGAAGGTCGAGGGCGCTTTCATTACTTTACGGAAGAGCTGACCCAGGATGCGCGAAATCGCCTGGACCTTGAAGCTAAGCTTATTCATGGTATTGAAAATCAAGAGTTTGAAGTTTATTACCAACCCCAGGTTGATATTGATAGTGGCTGTATCGTAGGAGCAGAAGCGTTAGTGCGCTGGAATGATCCCGATAAAGGCATAGTCTCTCCTCTTGATTTTATACCTTTAGCTGAACAAACAGGCCTGATAAGTGATATTGGAAGAATTGTATTACGGACAGCCTGCGCTCAAGTGAGTACCTGGATCGATCAGGGGTATGAACCAATAAGTATTGCTGTAAATCTATCTGCTGTTCAGCTTCGCCATTTGGATATTAAGAGTGAGATAAGCTCAGTCCTGGCAGAAACCAAGTTGCCAGCGAGTTATCTTGAACTCGAAATTACCGAAAGTGCTTTGATGGAGCGGGAACAGGAATCTATCGAACTTCTGCATAGCCTACGTGAGCTTGGGGTGAAAATTGCAATTGATGATTTTGGGACGGGTTACTCTTCATTAGCTTATTTGAAGAAGTTCCCATTGGATGTTTTAAAGATAGATAAGTCTTTTGTCGACGATATCCCGAGTGACAAAGATGATATGGTAATAGCGTCGACCATTGTGGCAATGGGGCATAGCTTAGGATTAAAAGTGCTGGCAGAAGGTGTTGAAACTGCAGAACAGCTGGAGTTTTTGCGAAGTAAAACTTGTAATTCTTATCAGGGCTTTTTAACCAGTCCTCCAGTCCCAGCTGATATTTTTGAACGTTATTTACAAGAAAAGTAAGAAAATTTTGCTACCATTTTGTAGAAGCTTGTTAGTAAGTTGATTCTTAAGGAATATTATCGAAGCCAAGGTGGGTGATTTGTGAGGACCCCGCTGGGATGAACCCCGAAAATTTATCATCGTCGTCTGATCTCTTTCTTAAACGTTTCTGTATCACAGCACTGCTATCTGCGTTAGTGTTGATGATTCTGACAGGCTATACCGTATCCCATCAGTATGAAAAATATGTCGTTCAGCTAGCTGAATCTAATGCTGAAAGGCTGGCTACTTCAATTGCAAAAGCGCATCGCCAAGAGTTGGATTCTGCTCTGCAGAAGGCACCGCTTCTGCCTCCTCAGCTTATTGAATTGGACCGAACTCTGCGAGCCTTCATCGCACCTTACGATCTGGTCAAAATTAAGCTTTTTAGCCTTGATGGTGTGGTGATTTACAGCACTGATATGTCCATTATCGGTAAGCGCTCATTGGACAATAAATCTCTTAATATAGCCCTGCAGGGGGACAGCAGTTCAAGCATTCAACATAAAGGTCAGATAAGGGATCTGCAGAATGAGGAGCGATTTGATGTCGATGTAGTAGAAAGCTATGTGGCACTTAAATCCTTGTCTGGAGAGGTGGTTGGCGCGTTTGAGATATATCAGGATATGACGGAGTTTCATAATGATATCCGCCAGGGAGTTATCGTGTTGGCGGCCATAGTCCTGACTATATTGGTGATTATTCTCTTCATTGCCATGTTCTTTATGCGTAAAGCTGCCAAGCAGATGATTAGACAGCAGCGCCAGCTGGAGCAATTGGCTACAGTCGATATGGTGACCAATGTATACAATCGCGCAGAAATTACCCGCCGTTTAGAAGCAGAATGGGAGCGTTGCAAAAGGCAGGAAGCTGATGGGAAAAAGGTTGGGCTTATGATGCTCGACCTTGATCACTTTAAACAATTCAATGATCGTTTTGGGCATCAGGTTGGTGATGGACTGTTACGGCAGGTTGCACACCGGTTACAGGGTGAATTGAGATTGTATTCGGACCTTGGGCGTTATGGTGGTGAGGAGTTTATGGTATTGGTGCCTGAAATCACTCCAAATGGGCTCAAAAGTATTGCCAGCCGTATATTAAAACTGATCTCAGAAGAACCATTCACGGTTAACACCCATGAACTAAAGGTGACCATCAGTATTGGTTGTGCTGTTGCTAAACCGTCAGATATGCATTCTGATGAGCTGATTAAGCGTGCCGATAACCGCTTGTATGCTGCGAAAAACGCTGGTCGAAACTGTGTGATAGGGGCAGATGAGCCTGCCCCTTAGTTTCATCGCTTATGCTGTTTGATCTATATCTTTTTGCGGATTTTTCGCTTGTGTTTTTAAGTTATACCAATCTACTTTACGCGTTGTCAGCATGCTGACGGCCAGAGTAGAAAAGATCAAAATTGATCCCATCAGTAAAGCAAAATCCTCTGATGAAATAATCATATACAGCAGCGAATAGAGTAACCCCAACCCTACTGCAAACCAGGCCCCTCTTTGTTTGCTCCTTAATACCGAACTCAGGTATATGCCAAGCAGACCGCAACAGGCAATAGTGGCAATTACATAGGCTCCAAGGAAGGGGATATGCTCGCTGAGAGATACCAATAGTAGATAAAACAGGGCGAGTGCCATACCAACCATGCCGTACTGGATTGGGTGAATCTGTAACTCTTTCAGGACCTCAAACAGGAAGAACAACATAAAGGTAACAGCGATAAATAGTAGTCCATATTTAATGGAGCGCTCAGCCTGAGAATACATATCTACAGGATCAATAAACTCTGTACCAACAGAGTGGCCACTAAAATCGCAGTAATTGTTGTTCTGACACTCTTTCAGGATTGATTTCAGGTCGGCTGAAAAAGGTGAGGTGCTCCAGTTTGCATTGAAGCCACTCTCACTGATCTCGTAGTTCGAAGGAAGGTGGCGACCTGTGAAACTGGGATGGGGCCAGTCGGAGGTCATGGTGATATCACTATTGTCCCCGGAAGGAGTAAGAAGAAGACGTTCCATCCCTTTTACAGGCATTGCGATAGAAAATGTGGTTTCTTCAGATTGTGAATCAGACCAGCCTGGTACCTCTGCGTGAATGCCCTGAGCTTGTGATTTAAGTGTGCTACCGGCACTAAACTTAATGGCTTTGTTTCTCCAAAGGGATTCTGGTTCAGAGATAATGCCGCGCATATCTGAGATAAGAATAGCCACCCGAGCCTGCCCCCAACTGAGCTGCCCCTTGTATTTGGCTTCCAACTGCTGCTTGTGTTTTAGCAGTTTGCTGTTGCTGAAACGTCCTTCCATTTTCAGTTGGCCGCTATACACAGGGATCTGGTAGATCCCTCGGCTTCGGGTGTCGTTCATTATCTCAGCATGACTTTGTAGATGGCTGGGTAACAATAGATACTGTCCGCTACGTTTTTTGTTAATGATGCGGTGGCTTTTACTTTCCTCATGCCACTGCTTTTCGGTGTAGGCCAGCTGCCACGGAATAATGGCGATAGGGCCGGTAATGGTCTGTTGGCCGGTCCATTTGCTGGCGATGTCTCGCACAACCTGATCTCGGTAGCTCATTCGTTCGTAAACAACTCCCTGTTCTAGAAGTAGAGGAATCCAAAGCAGTAAGCCCAGAAAGCCAATGATGATCAGCTTGAGGGTGATTTTTTTTGACATGACTAACTCCATACGGTGAAGGTTTGTCACAGTTTATGAAGGTTGTGTGGGGTAGGAGTGTGCTTAATGTGTGTTTTGTGTGTGGAATGTCAGGCAGGCCTTTACACCGCCTTCATCTCTATTTTTTAGGCTGACATCAGCCTGATGTAACAGTGCAATTTGTTGCACAAAGCTTAAGCCCAGGCCGGTACTTTTCTGGCCGCTATAGGGTCGTGGCAGGGAGTAAAAGCGCTGCCAGATTTTGTCTTGGGCGTACTCGGGAATACCGCTGCCCTGATCCGCGATACATAGCTGAGTCATATCTCGTTGCTGATCGAGTGTTAGGGTTATGGAGCCTCCTTGAGGACTGAAGTCGGTAGCATTTTCCAGCAGATTGCGAATCGCCTGACCCAGTAATAGTTTGTCCCCTGTTATTTGATGGCTTTGTGGTAGTTCGTTGAGGATCGCTATCTGTTTGGCTTGTAGTTGTATGTTGAGTTGTTCGATTTCGTCGAGAACAAGCTGTGACAGATCTAATTGCTCTGAGTTTTCTAGTCCTTGCATGTTCTCCAGGCGGGCCAGAGCCAGCACTTGATCGACCAGTGCACGTAGACGTTCGGTTTGCTGGTTAATGTTCAGTGCCAGTTGATGTCGAACGGCATCGTCTTGGGCAACGCTGATAAGCTCTGCTGCACCTTGGAGTGCTGTGAGAGGGCTTTTCATCTCGTGGGTTAGGGTCAAGGTATAATCTTCAATGTACTTTTTCCCATCCAGTGCCTTACGCATCTCTTCCATGGCTAAGGCTAGTTTGGCCAGATCGGGGTCGCTAATGCTCGGACTGCTGGTGGATTCCCCCTCACTGACTTGTCGTGCGTACTCTACTAATCTGTGGATGTTCAGGCTGAGCCAGGTTGCCAAAAGCGCTCCTGCTAGGGCTGCTGCGATAAGTAGCCACATCCCTTTAGAGCGAATGTTATCCCGGGCGATCTGCCAGAAAGGTTCAACACTGACATTAGGTTTTCCAACAGAAATAACGCCTGCGATAACAGGCATACCTGCTTCGGTTAGTTGGTATATAGGAGCACCGATATACATCACCGAACTGAAATTATCGTTTGGGTCTTCTTGAGTGCTGCGGGCGCCATATTTACCCTGCAGGGTTAAATAGACATCATTCCACTGCGAATAATCCGTGCCTAGGTCTCTGCCTGCAGAATCAAAAATCACCGTTCCTTTCCGGTCTGTGACATAAATACGTAGTTCGGTATGGACCTGTTTATGAGACCAGATGGTGGCGTTGATAGGGCGCTGTAGGGTTTTAATGATTGCAGGCTTTAGTAGATCAATCTTGATCTGTTCATTGGGCGATTGTGGAGCAATCATCTCTGCTAGCAGATTGGCTGTGTCGACTAAAGCGGTTTCAAGCGATTGGCGAAGGCCGGGTTTGATCTCTACCAACATAGAGTTCAGGAAAAAATACACGCCCAGTCCGAGTAGGGCAAAGTAGGTCAAAAACAGCTTAATGCCAAACTTCACCGGTTTAACTCCAGGCTGTAGCCAAGTCCACGGTGGGTCTTAATGAGCTGCTGTTCTGAATCGATTTTTTTCAGTTTAGCGCGGATCGATTTGATATGGGTGTCAACGGCTCGATCAAGACTGTGTTCGGGATTCTCCCAAGCCGCTTGCATCAGTTGTTCACGGCTGAAAACTTGTTCCGGTCTCTGTATTAATTTACTTAGCAGTAGATATTCGATGCGGGTAAGTTCAAGTTTGTGGCCCTGAAAATTGATCGCTGCTCTCTTGTTATCTATTTCCAGAAGTTCAGTTTGCTGCGGTGCTGGTTGGGAGGAAGCTCTGCGTAAAATTGTTTTAACCCGAGTGCTCAGTTCACGCGGGCTGAACGGTTTGGTAACGTAGTCATCTGCGCCCAGCTCAAGGCCAAGAATTCGATCAATTTCGTCAGAGCGTGCGGTAAGAAAAATAATAGGAATATTAGAAAACTGGCGGATTTTTTTGCAGAGTTCAAAGCCGTTAAAGTCGGGAAGGCCTACATCAATAATGGCTAGGTCAAAGTCGTCAGACTTTAACTGTTCAAGTCCTGCTGCAGCAAGTAGTTGATGATTTGTTCTGAAACCATCCATCTGTAACGCAAAGATAACGTTATCTGCGATGCTGGGTTCGTCCTCGACAAGCAGGACTTGTGCTTTATATTCCGTCACAGTCATCCGTTTAGTGGTTCTTTAATCACTACGTTTAGTGCCTAACAATTCGATCATATAACCGTCTGGGTCTTTAACAAATGCGAGGATGGTTGATCCGTGTTTCATTGGGCCTGCTTCCCGGACGACTTCGCCTCCTTTAGCTTTGATCGCTTCACATGCTGCGTAGACATCTTCGACTTCTATTGCCAGGTGTCCAAAAGCGTTACCCAGTTCGTAGCTATTGGTATCCCAATTATGGGTAAGTTCCAGAGCGGTATGATCTGATTCATCTCCGTAGCCAAGAAATGCCAGAGTAAAACGGCCATCGGGATAGTCTTTGCTGCGGAGTAATTCCATACCTAACAGCTGAGTATAAAAATCTATAGATTGCTGCAGATCAGTCACTCGCAGCATTGTGTGCAACAGACGCATGATTTTTGGTCCTTTTTTGTTATTATTCAGGTTGAATGAGTTGATAAAACTTCGTTTGAGTACCCAGCGAAACCTGAATTCTGGCTCTGTATCGTTTTTGCCATTGTATACGTTGAATGCTTTATTATAAGCATGGTCAGGTTTTTTCTGGCAATTGAGTAGGGAAGGTGACGACTATGTTTCAAGATATGAATAAAAAAATCAGTAGTTCCATGGGGCCTTTTAAAGACTTGGTTAATATCCAGACAAAAATGCTGGAAGAACTGACACGTCAACAAATGGAATGCACCAAATCCTGTATTGAGGCAACAATTCAGCAGACTAAAGAGATGCAGAAATGTCAGTCACCTACCGATCTGATCGAGCTGCAGCGTACTTATGCTAAGGAGCTGGAAGATACTCTGAAACATGCCAGCGAACAGAACATGAAAGCGTTACAAGATGCGCGTTCAGAAATTGAAGGCGTAGCTCAGGATGCTTTTGACGCCTTCAATAATTAATAGTTATCTGTCTTAAAAACAGCACATTTGTGCTGTTTTTTTATTTCCAAAAAAAATCACCAGAACTTGTTAACACTCATTCGTGTCAACAAGGCTTAAATAGAGTTGTATATGAGTTGTCCAATCGGTTTGTTTTATGGTTCTACCACCGGAAATACAGAAAGCGTGGCTGAGCTGATTGCGGAACGGGTCGGATTTGATCAGGTTCACCGCATCGATATTGCGGCAGACGGACTGGAGAGTGTTGCAGAGTATGAGCACCTCATTCTGGGTATACCTACCTGGGATTTTGGTGAGCTACAGGAAGATTGGGATGATCTGTGGCAGGTGCTCGAGGCTGCTGAGGTTCAGGGGAAAACCTGCGCTGTTTTCGGTCTAGGGGACCAGATTGGCTATGGCGAGTGGTTTGTTGATGCTATGGGGCTGTTACATAATCGCATGAAGGAGAAAGGTGCGAAAATGGTTGGTTACTGGTCAACTGAGGGTTATGACTTCGAAGAGTCTAAAGCCTTGACCGCTGATGGAAAACAATTTGTGGGTTTAGCTATTGATGAAGACTGTCAGCATGGTGAAACTCAGGAACGCGTTGAGAAATGGTGTGCCCAGGTGTTGTCTGAGTTTGGTATGGCGGATTAATTTCATCTGGTTACTTATTCATTACGCTATATAGCGCCTTTCCACACATGTTTAGCTTGTTACCCGGCTGGAATGTGCCGGGAGCAGCTCCTCTTCTATGAATTTCTAAAGTAAGTTGCTTCTACTGATGAAACGGTAGTGTTATCTGCCAATTTTCGCTAAAATACTGCCCCTTTTTTAATCAGTTGGTCACGAATCTCTATCATGGAAATTAATCCGATTCTCAACGCCCTCAAAGATATCAATGAGCGCACAGAAGCGCTGCGTGGATTTCTTGATTACGAAGGTAAAAAAGAGCGCCTGGAAGAGGTAACTCGCGAGCTGGAAGACCCAGCGGTGTGGGATGATCCCGAGAATGCTCAGAAGTTGGGTAAAGAACGTTCTACACTGGAAGGTGTTGTTGAAACAATCGATGAGCTGACCGCTGGTGTTGAAGATACCTGTGATCTTCTGGATATGGCGGTAGAAGAGGATGACGAAGATACTGTCGCTGAAGTAGAGAACGATGTAAATGCGATGATGGATAAGCTGCAGACGCTTGAATTCCGTCGTATGTTCTCAGGTGAAGCTGATCCTAATAACGCATTCCTTGATATCCAGGCTGGTTCCGGCGGTACAGAAGCCCAGGACTGGGCTGAAATGATGCTGCGTATGTATCTGCGTTGGGGTGAAGATAAAGGCTTTAAAACCGAGTTGCTAGAATGTTCAGCCGGTGAGGTAGCGGGAATCAAATCTGCCACTATCAGCTTCCAGGGTGAGTACGCTTTTGGTTGGTTGCGTACTGAAACTGGAGTGCATCGTCTGGTGCGTAAATCTCCGTTTGATTCCGGTGGCCGTCGCCATACATCTTTCTCGTCAGTATTCGTTTCGCCAGAGATCGATGACAACGTTGAGATCGAAATCAATCCGGCTGATCTGCGTGTCGATGTTTACCGTGCATCCGGTGCTGGTGGTCAGCACGTCAACCGAACTGAATCTGCGGTACGTATCACCCATGAGCCTTCCGGTATTGTGGTACAGAGTCAGGCGCAGCGTTCTCAACATCAGAACAAAGACACCTGCATGAAACAGTTGCGTGCAAAACTCTACGAGATGGAGATGCTGAAGCGTACTGAAGCCGCGCAGGAACTGGAAGATTCTAAAGCGGATATTGGCTGGGGCAGCCAGATCCGTTCCTATGTATTGGATGATCAGCGTATCAAAGATCTACGTACTAATGTGCAGAGCTCTAACTGCGACAAAGTACTGGATGGCGATCTGGATCTGTTTATCGAAGCCAGCTTGAAAGCTGGTCTGTAACAAATTTCACAAACTTAAAGGTTTAACCACCGATGTCTGATAACACTCAGAAACAAGATGATAACCGCCTGATTGCGGAGCGTCGTGAGAAACTTAACACGCTGCGTGAAGAGGGTAATGCATTCCCAAATAACTTCCGTCGCGATAGCTATGCCGAAGACCTTCAGGCACAGTATGGCGATAAATCTAAGGAAGAGTTGGCTGAAGCAGGCATCAAGGTAAGCATTGCGGGTCGAGTAATGTTGAACCGTGGTGCATTTGGCGTAATTCAGGATATGACGGGTCGTATCCAGTTCTACGTAAACAAAGAAGCGCGTAAGTTTGCTAAGAGTCTGGATCTGGGTGATATCGTAGGTATCACTGGTGAACTGCATAAGTCTGGTAAAGGTGACCTGTATGTGGATATGGGTGAATACCAGTTGCTGACTAAGAATCTACGTCCACTACCTGATAAGCATAAAGGCTTGCAGGATACTGAGATCCGTTACCGTCAACGTTATGTTGATCTGATCACTAACGAAGATTCACGTAAGGTTTTTGAAACCCGTTCTAAGATCGTATCTGGTATCCGTAACTACCTGACAGAGCGTCGCTTTATTGAAGCAGAAACGCCAATGCTGCAGGTGATTCCAGGTGGTGCGACTGCGCGTCCGTTTATCACGCATCATAATGCGCTGGACCGTGATATGTACCTGCGTATTGCGCCGGAACTGTACCTGAAGCGTCTGGTTGTGGGTGGTTTTGAACGTGTATTCGAGATCAACCGTAACTTCCGTAACGAAGGTCTTTCTACCCGTCATAACCCTGAATTCACAATGATTGAGTTCTATCAGGCATATGCGGATTACAATGATCTGATGGACCTGACTGAAGATATGCTGCGTACTGTTGCGCAGGATGTTCTGGGCACAACTACTATCGTTAACACTGTACGTAATGATGAAGGCGAAGTGCTGGAAACATTCGAATACGATCTGGAAAAACCATTCCGCCGTATCAGTGTGTTCGATTCTATTCTGCACTACAACTCAGATATCACTGCTGAAGCATTGGCTGATGACCATGCTGCACGCCAGATTGCTGAGCGTATGGATATCGACGTTAAAGATAGCTGGGGTCTGGGTAAGGTTCAGATCGAGATCTTTGAGAAAACAGTTGAGCACCGTCTGGATCAGCCAACGTTTATCACTGAATATCCAGCAGAAGTTTCTCCGCTAGCGCGTCGCAATGATGATAATCCATTCATCACAGACCGCTTTGAGTTCTTCGTTGGTGGTCGTGAACTGGCAAATGGTTTCTCCGAGTTGAATGACTCTGAAGATCAGGCTGAGCGTTTCCGTGCCCAAGTTGCCGAGAAAGATGCAGGTGATGATGAAGCGATGCATTATGATGGCGACTACATCAACGCTCTGGAGTATGGCCTGCCACCTACAGCGGGTGAAGGTATTGGTATCGATCGTTTGGTAATGCTGTTTACCGACTCTCCATCCATCCGTGATGTGATTCTATTCCCTGCGATGCGCCCGCGCGGTTAATAGTTATATGCGGGGACAGGTTTGAACCGGTCTCCATTGTTGTTTGTGGAAAGTATCCAAGGGGACAGGCTAAAGCCTGTCCCCTTTTTTTGTACCTGAATTTAGCTAATTACCTATATGGTTTAATAAGTAGTTCAATATATAATCGAGATTATGAATTGGTTATTTCCTTCCCAAAAACGCGTTATTCCGCACAAACGTTGGTTTAGCATCTCGCTGCGGACACTGCATCTGGTGGGAATTGCTGGATTAGCGGGTGCTTATCTGTATCAGCAGCCCGAGTCCAGTTGGTATCCGTTTCTTTTGATGACTGTGATCAGTGGCTTCGCTATGGCGGCTATGGAAGCATACTCCGATGGGATTTGGCTGATTCAGTTGCGTGGTACGGCGATTGGAATCAAGTTGTTACTGCTTTCAACGGTATTGTGGTGGTTTGATCAGCCGAATGCTTCCATCTATTTTCTGTGCATCATTATTTCCGGAATTGTTTCCCATGCTCCCGGGCGTTTGCGTTATTACTCAATTTGGCATCGACGAGTGATTACTGAACCTATACAGTTAGCGCCTGGTGAAGTTAAAGATTGTGGTGGATAAGTAATATGGCTCTTGATGCAGCGCCAAGCTGGCAGGCTGTTTTGGCGGATCAGTTTGAACAACCTTACATGCAGCAGTTGAAAGATTTTCTCAGAGAGCAGAAAAACCAACGCAAAATTATCTATCCCCATTCTGATCACTGGTTTCATGCTTTAGAAACCACGCCTTTAGATCAGGTGAAAGTGGTGATCCTAGGGCAGGATCCGTATCACCAACCAGGCCAGGCTCATGGGTTATGTTTCTCGGTTCGCCCAGGTGTTAAAACACCTCCTTCATTGGTGAATATCTATAAAGAACTGCAATCTGATCTAGGGGTTGCTCCTGCAAATCACGGCTATCTTGAGTCCTGGGCGCAGCAAGGTGTGTTGCTTTTAAACAGTGTTTTGACGGTTGAGCAGGCTAATGCGGGTTCTCATCAGGGCAAAGGCTGGGAGCTGTTTACCGATCAGGTGATTAAGCAGGTAAATGATCACTGTCAGAATGTAGTGTTTATGCTGTGGGGCAGTTATGCGCAGAAGAAGGGGGCTTGTATCGATCGTGACAGGCATCTGGTTTTGCAAGCTCCACATCCATCGCCTCTATCAGCTCATCGCGGTTTTCTTGGATGTAAGCATTTTAGTCAGGCTAACCTGTATTTGGAGCAGATGGGTAAGTCAGCTATTCAGTGGCAGCTTCCGGCTAAGGTTCAAGAGTAGGTCTAGATGAGCTTTGTCTCTGCGCTTCCTGCGTTTCAATAATTTCAGGAATATAGTAGTGGTGCCTTCCTCGCCCCTGCTGTTTACTATGGTACATAGCCAGATCTGCATAATGTAGCAGGTCATCAAACTCTTCAGCGTGGGTAGGCGCTATGGCTGTGCCTGCGCTAATACGAATATGGATCTCTTCCGGATGTATTACAATGGGCATCTCCAAGCGGGTTTGGATACGGGAGAAGATCTGATTCAAAGCTTGCTTTATTGTCTCGTCCGAGTCTTCCTCAAGTAGCAGAATAAATTCATCTCCAGCTAATCGAGCTAAGACATCTCCCTCGCGTAGTTCCATGCATATAGCTTTGGTTAGGCTGGTCAATACCTTATCACCCACTCTATGCCCATACTGATCATTGATAGGTTTGAAGAAGTCTAAATCAATAAAAGTCACACTGAGACAGGTTTGGTTTCTAGAAACATGCCCTAAGATCTGAGCTGCAATCGCTTCAAGCATTTTCCGGTTGGGCAATCCAGTGAGTTGGTCTGTGTGGGCTAGCTCTTTGAGTTGAGCATTTTGCTCAGAGATGCGCAGGTTGGCAGCAGACAGTTGATGTAGGTAGTTGGCACGGTTTCGTGTAAAGCGCCATATTGAGAATGCAGCGGTAGCTGCCATAGTGCAGATGGCTAACATCAACAGTAACATCAGGGAGTTCTTAGCCTGTTTCTCATCTGCTATATGTTGTTTAAGGTCTACCTCCAGCGTATTGGTGAGTTGTAACAGTTGCCTGAAAATAAGGTCAAATTCCTGATCGATAGGTGTGCCAGCACGATTGGGGACAATGGTAAGTCTGTATTGCATTTTCTGCTGAAAGAGCCCCAATTGGTAGAGTAGCTGGTTAACCTGTTTTCTCAGTTTTGGTTCTTCCAGAGGTAAAAATCTGCCTTGTTCATTATTGGCTCCATCCAGCATGGCTAGAGTGAACCAATTAGCGCGCTGAATGTGGTACTCAACACTTTCTAATGTTTCCTGAGTATCGCCACTGAGAACTTCTTCAAACCATAGATGGGCTAAGCTGATCTCATATTTGATCTCCATGGATGCATCTACCCATGGTACGTAGCGTTTAAACGAGCTTTCTGAGATGGAATAAATATAGAGCAGCAGGCATAGGCAGAGAGACGCAGTGATACTGGTAAGTATCAGCGGTGTTTTGGGGCTTCCGGGGGCGGAATCACTCATCCCTGTGCCTCTCCTTAGGCGTTATTCTCTGGAGCTGGTCACAGGGAGTGTGTAGTGATTTAGGTTTTAGGTCAACAGTATTTTTTGAAAAGCCTATTTTCGAGTAAACAGATCAGGATCAAGTGGATAGGGAAGTTCTAACAGCTCAATAGCTTTGTTTTCACCTGATAAACGTAGCTCGTGACTTTCTGCCAGGGTTTTATTGATCACTGCCAGTAAACGGAAGCGGTTCTCGCCGCAGGGGGCTGCTAAAACGACCTGACCTGCATTCGGCTTTTCTTCTGTATCTATACCTTGTCCAGGTAGAGGGCGAGTGTTTGATTCAACCTCTGCCAGATACATCGGCTTTTTTAGTTGGCCTCTGTGTTGTAGGCGAGTAACGATCTCCTGACCGGTATAGCAACCTTTGCTAAAACTTACCCCATCCAGAGCCTGAAAGTTGGTCATCTGAGGAATAAAGGCTTCTTGAGTCTCCTTGCGAAGATCAGGCGTCGCAGTGTCGATCTCACTGAGTAACCAATTATCAGTAGAGCCTAAACCTACTTCATCAGGTAGTTTGTCTATTAGAGCAGCCAGGGCTTCTTGTTCCATCCAAATTTCATAGCGGTTGCCGGGTACCCTGATGACAACTCCGTTACTAAGAGTAAGGATGCCGTTATCTTCTGTAGGGGACTGGTCGAACAGATTTTCGATGAGTGCTTGTGCGCCTGGGCCGGTCACGCCAATGCCTGCAATGGTGTCGCTGACCTCTTCAGCTTCCGCCTTTGAGAATACGATGTACTTTTTCAGGTTGTTGCAGGCAGAATCGAAAATATCGTGGCTCATACGTAACCAGACCTGTTCTTGATCTACTTTGATCATTCTGAACAAGCTCAGCATATGGCCTTTGATATTGCAGTGAGCTCCCAGTGAGCTGCCTCGGCTGAATACATCTCTTACATCACAGGTTAACTGGCCCTGTAGAAATTTCTCTGTATCCGGGCCTTTCACGGACAATACTCGTTGATGAATCAAAGGGATGACCTGCGTAGTTTTGCTGCAACCACTTAATACTTCGTTTTTCTCAGTATTGAGTTGGATACCTTTTTCTTCTAACAGGTTAATCAGCTTGTTCATCTTATTTTGTCACCTATGGCTAAAGCCCCAATTAATATTCAGGGCCTCAGAAATTCTTAAAAGGTTAAACTGCGTTGGCTATCGCTTCGCCTAATTTGACTGGGCTGGTAGCAGATAGTTCTTCACCCCACTTGATGCGATCCTTACCAAATAGCAGTATCACCGTGGAACCTAGTTTGAAACGACCCATTTCTGCGCCTTTTTCAAGAATAATTGGTTCTGGTTCCTGTGAATTAAATGGGGTGTGAATTGGTTTTTTCAAGAGAGGGGCTTCTTGTCCGCCCCAAACTGTTTCAATACCGGCAACAATCATTGCACCAACCAGAATCATCGCCATTGGGCCTTGCTCAGTATCGAAATAGGCAACCAGTCGCTCATTGCGGGCGAATAATTGGTCTACCCCTTCGGCTGTAGTTTGGTTTACCGAGAACAGGTCGCCGGGCACATAGGTTGTGTGGGTGAGTGTGCCTTTCACAGGCATGTGTACACGGTGGTAATCTCTGGGTGAGAGATAGATCGTGGCAAAGCTACCATTGATAAATTGTTCGGCGCGTTGCTGGTCTCCACCTAACAGAGTCGACAATCCATAACCACGCCCTTTAGCCTGGAAAATGCGGCCATGTTCGATTGGCCCCAACTGGCTGATAGCACCGTCCGCAGGACTGACAATGCTGCCCTGGGTTTGGTCGATAGGGCGTACACCTTCTTTAAGCTCGCGAGTAAAGAACGCGTTGAAGCTTGGATAGTTGGTAGGTACCTCTTCTAGCGCTTCTGCCATGTTGATCTGGTAGTTCTTGGCAAACCATTTGATGAAGGTGTTTTTAACCCACGGTGTTTGGCAGTCAGCGATTTTTCCAACAAATCGCGAGATTAAATGTTGAGGCACAACATGTTGGAAAGTGATAAAAAGTTTATCTTTCAGGTTCTTCATTACTTCTCCACTGGGGTATCAGGTAGATTGCCCCATTCAAACCATGAGCCGTCATAACAACGGATATCATCAAATCCAAGATGGCGGGCAACTAAATAGGTCAGACCCGAACGACGATGGGTCTGGCAGTGGGTGACCACGGTATTGTTTTTGTTAATGCCTGCATCACTAAGCAGAGCGAGCAGTTCATCTTTAGGCTTAAGGCGCAGGTCATCTCCGCCGATCAGACAGTCGGTCCACTCTAGGTGTTTCGCGCCTGGGATATGGCCACCTTTCTGTGCATTAATCACTTTTTCACCGCTATGTTCTTCAGCGCTTCGGGCATCCCAGATAGTGAAACCATCCTGACCTAGATGCTTCTGGATATAGCTTGCATCGGCAATTAGGTCATTGTTAATAGTTACCGGTTTAGCATCAGTAGAGCGGGTGTTGCTCTGTTGCTCGAGTTCAAATCCTGCGTTGGTCCACGCGGCTAGCTGGCCATTTAGGACTGAACAGTTGTGATGTCCCAGGATATTCAAAGTCCACATCAGTCGGCCAGCCCAAGGTCCCATCTGATCATCGTAGGCAACGATAGGGGAGTTTTCCGTGAGTCCAATATCTGCACATAACTGTTGTAACTGTTCAAGGGTTGGCAACTTATTCGGCACAGGTGCTTCACCGCGTAGTAAGCGTGAGGACGGTAGATTTATAGCACCGGGGATATGCCCTTTCAGATAGTTTTCTTCACTGGAAAGATCAATGATCAACAGATCGGGGTTGTCTAGATTTTGCTTCAGCTCGTCAGCTTCGATAATCAGCGGCAGAGTCATCGGGATGTACCAGAAACTTAATGGATTGCAGATGATACTGGGTTCCTAAGCAGGAGTAAAAACTACTCGACTGCAATAGGA
>NZ_JAAEQH010000180.1 GCF_024231755.1 Neptuniibacter sp. | reverse complement strand
TTCCGCAGAACTATCAAGCCTGAGCTTTCTGAGAAACGGAGCTCTCCACCCTCTTTAAGTCGAAAAGCAAATTCGGACTTAAAGAGGGTTATACGATTTAGAAGCAAGATCTCTCAAGTTGTAGGCAGATCTAGTCTCAACAGGGATTAATAAATTAGTGCTAACAGGCCCTAAGTACAAATACTCGCAAGCGCTTCTTCCAGATCTGGATACTTAAATTTATAACCAACCTGAAGGAGTTTTTCAGGATAAACTCGCTGCCCTTTCAATAGCAGCTCAGCCCCTTCCCCCAATAAGAGTTTCATCGCATAAGCAGGCATAGGCAGGATAGCCGGGCGATGCATTACTCTGCCCAGCGTTTTGGAAAATTCAGCATTCGTCGCTGCATTAGGTGAAGTGAGATTAAAAACACCAGACAGTTGGCTATGAGTCAGTAACATCTCAATTACTTCAACCTCATCATCAATATGGATCCAGGACATCCACTGTTTACCACTACCAACGGGGCCACCCAACCCCATTTTGAACGGGTAATACATCTTACTTAATGCTCCGCCATGGCCCAGCACTACGCCTGTACGGATAAGACATACACGAACCCCTGTACTTTCTGCATTCAAGGCTGTGTTTTCCCAATCATGACATAGGTCATGAGTAAAGCCAGGGGTATAATCATCACCTTCACCAAGCTTCCGATCTCCCTCTACACTGCCGTAATAGCCAATAGCTGAGCCACTTACTAACACGTCAGGTTTTACGGATAGTTTGGCTATCCAGTCAACTAATTCAGTCGTTAGATTTATCCGGCTTTCACGCAGAAGCTGTTTTCTCGATTCACTCCAACGCTTATCAACGATAGGTTCACCGGCTAGATTGACTACAGCATCTACTGCAAAACCCTCTGGATCAGGCAATGTTTTCAAAGCCGCTACTTTTCCAGAAAATGTACGCTCAACTTTGTCCGGATCTCTGCTCAGACAGTAGATTTCATCTCCTGCCAACAGGCGTTTACGGATAAGATGCTGTCCGATAAACCCGGTTCCACCTGTGATTAATATTTTCATTGTTATTTCCCTGGTCCCCAATACACGACATTATTGGTACGATTGTTACCCTACTTCAGATTAGCGAATTTTTGTAAGAGTGCACTTATGTTTACCGGAATTGTTCAAGGCAAAGCAGTTATCCGTTCTGTAGAAAAAAAATCAGATTTCATGCAGTTACAGATAGAACTTCCAGAGGAACGCAGTGATGACCTGCAGCTTGGAGCAAGTATTGCCCTGAATGGCACCTGCCTTACCGTAACGGCTTTTGAAGGTAACCTTGTTAGCTTTGATCTGATTATGGAAACCCTACGCGTTACTAATCTGGGAGAACTAAAACCAGGTGATACGGTTAATTTTGAACGAGCAGCCCGTTTTGGCAATGAGATTGGTGGGCATCTGTTATCCGGTCACATTCATCAGCAGGTGAAAATTGCTGAGATAGAAAGGCCAGAAAACAACTGCATTATCTGGTTTGAAACAACCGAAGAGTGGAAACGCTATATTTTCCCGAAGGGTTTTATTGCTCTTAACGGCTGCAGCCTAACCATTGGTGAAGTAACGGGTAACCGTTTTAACGTGTATCTGATTCCTGAAACCCTCTCTATCACCACCTTTGGTGAGAAGCAGATAGGTGATCTTATTAATATGGAAGTTGATGCCCATACCCAGGCTATTGTGGAGACAGTTGAACAATATATGAGCAACCGTTAAGCGTAAGCTAAGTTATTAAAATATATATAAAATTGTCATTAAAATTTCTCAAAGAAAAGTTAAAAAAATCCTCTATATTTTTATCTGACGGCCGATAACGATTTTTATAGCCTGAAAAAGGAGAGAGGATGAGTTCAAGCTCATTGGAACGTGAAAATCAGGAGCTGAAACGCACCCTGCGGCTGATGATCGGCAAAGCGGAGCGGAATGAAGCGATCCTGAGCAGTTTTTTTGAAGTAGAACTGCGTTTGCTTTCCTGCAGCCGTTTGGCTGAATTGCTTGATCTCATCCTTATCGAATTTAAAGAGTTCTTCCGTCTTAGCAACGTCAACCTAATTCTATTCGATCCCGAACACGCTGCTCGCAGTCTACTTGATGACTATATACCACCACAGCCTGGCAACACTCTCCGCTTTGTACAAAGTCAGCGCCTACTAAAATCGATCTACCCAAATAACAAAATGATTGTGGGGACACCCAGTGAAGCACTGAGTCGCGAAGCATTCCCCGTTTCCGAAAGCCAAGTGCAATCCTGTGCTCTACTACCGCTGATTAGACAGAACTGTCTGATTGGCAGTCTACATCTGGGTAGTAACGACGTGAGCCGTTATACCGAACACGTGCGTTACGATTACATTCAGCATCTGTCATCGGTCATTTCGGTCTGTATCGAAAACTGTATCAATCAGGAAAATCTGCACCGCTTGAGTAGTATCGACATGCTAACTAAGGTGCTTAACCGACGTTCATTTGAGCAAGAGATAGTTCGCGAGCTATCCCGTGGCAGCCGTGGTGGATACCCACTTACCTGCCTGTTCCTCGATCTGGACCACTTCAAAACGGTCAACGATACCTATGGTCACCAGACCGGAGACCGAGTACTTAGAACCGTCGGCCTGTTCCTGAATAAGCAACTACGTAAAACTGATATTGTTGCCCGTTATGGTGGTGAAGAGTTCGCTGTACTTCTTCCCAACTGTGGGCATAGTCAGGGTATGGAAATTGCGGAAACACTACGAACCAAGTTATCCCGCCTGATCTTCCGCGATGAAGAGTCAAAACCGTTCCGTATGACTACCTCAATCGGCATTTCCCTGTGCGAGCCAGCCCGTTACCCTTCTACAAAGCTTGATGATATTGGCTACAAACTGATCCAGGCAGCAGATAAGGGCGTTTACCAATCCAAGCACAACGGTAGAAATCAGATCTCATTTATTAAATTTCCTCAGATAAAAGAAAACCCCGCTCAAGAAGCCTGAAGCGAGGTTTCGATATTTCCAAACAGAGAAAACTAAACTAGTTACGCCGCGTTCAGATCAATGATCAACTCACGATAAAGATCTGTATATTCATGCGCCTGTTTTTCACCGAATAGCGGATCCTCTGGCGCAGGTAACAACTTACCAAGCATCTTCCAATCCTGCTCTGTCGCTACAGCATCAATTTTAGGGAACAGCTCACCCTCTTCCAGATTTAGGTGAGCAGTCTGACGACTGACGTAATCATCCAGCAGATCTGCAAATTCATTCATCGGTATGACGGCGTCATGTAACACACCATCAATAGCATCTTTCAGTTGCTGACTGGAGTTTTTTAGTTCTTCGTGTTCTTTTTCACATGAGGAGAGAAGTTGGTCCAAAGCGTCGTTACGACCCGCTAAGAACTCATACATACGATCTTCTCTAGGATGATGGAAACCGTCTGCGTAGCCGGAAATGTAACTAATCACATCCGCAATAAGATTGAAGTTAGGCTGCTCGCCCTCTCTTAGCTTGTCTACCTTCTGTCGTAACATAACCAACAGTTTATTGAGATTGACATGATCCTGATGTAGCTCTGTAAGAATCGTCATACATGCACCTCGCTAGGATTTTTAAACTCTCCCTAATATAGACAAAGTAACTCGTGAGCTTTTGATAAGAATCAATAGATAAACGCTTAGGAGAATGCCTTCGACTATTGTCTGTCGCAGCGCAACAAAATAGTTGTTGATGAAGTGCCTTCATACCGAACAAGCTATCGCGATGAGGAGATCGCTCCAACAAAAAAAAGACCAAAGAGCTGCGCCCTTTGGTCTGAAAGGTTGTATAGAAAACTGATAATCAGCCCTATACGTAGGCCAAGAGTAAAGCAAACGCTTTCTCCCCCTAGATATAGCAAGCGATGGGCCAACTTTTAATTCAGTAATAAAATCAATTCGCTCAGGCTATAAACCCTCACATCAGTAACCTCTGGCCAGTGCCTTTCCCGCTTATCAACGTGAACCGTCTTTACACCTGCAGCCGCACCACAGAGCAGATCAAAGTGAAAATCACCCACCATAACGGCATCACTAGCTGAGCTATTCCATTGATTTATAAGATAATTTATTCCATCAGGTGAGGGTTTTGGCTCACTTTCATCCCGACCTAGTACATCAGCTTCTGCAAAATAGTCTCCAGCACCTATTGATTGAAGCGATAGCAGAGCCATCTCTTTGGTATTCCGGGTGAGAATACCTAAGTCATGCCCTGCTAGTTTCAGCAGTTCTAATAGGTCCAAAGCACCTTCAGCAGGCTTTGCAAGTGCAGCATAGTGACGCTCTAATTCATCTAAGCGCGCCAACATAGTGCGTTTTTCTTCACCCGAATACTTCTCGATAGTAGCAAGGATATCCACCTCTGGAGCCATACCTAATTCTTGGCGAATGTGAGCAAAGTCATGCACGGGCAGAGTCAGAGTACCGTCCAAATCAAATATCCAACTTGTACGATCTTTTAACATTCTGGTTCCTGATGAGACTTGATAACAAGACAGCTAATAATATTTACCTATCCATTCATACGAAAATCGATAAATAAAAGATTATTTAGATCTAAAAACAAAAGTGCCGAAAAGCAAAGCTTTTCGGCACTTGGGAATAACTTAGCTTACTTAAAGAAATTAAGCCGCGTTGTAGCAAGACTCGTTAAACGGATCCAGAGGGTTTTCCAGCAGATCGTCCTGCTTGAAGTAAAGAATACGACCTTCGAATTTCAGTGCTTTCGTTGCAAACCAACGGTCAAGCTCTTCAAGGCTCTCATCACTGGAGTTTGAGTCTAACCAACTGGATATAACGTTGTAGAAATAAACACCAAACAAACCCGCTGCGGCACCTAGGAAAAAGTCGGAAGCCAGCGCAAAAACTAGCAGAACAATTCCGGCAATCCAAATACGGTTAGCTTTAGCATTTTTATAAGCGTCAGAAGCCGCTTCGTGACTGTCTTTCAGACGCATGTAACGGCGGAAATTTTGCTGAATATCGAATTTATCTTCTGCAGACAGTAGTTGTGACATATCGAATCCTTGGTAACAGGTACATTTTTTATTTTTAACTTCGCTCCGGAGCATCAGAACTATTTGGGTAGTACTCCGGCATACACTCCAGAGGAGTATAGCCGAGGTAAATCGATCCGTCCCCCCGGCTAAAGGCGAATATACTAAATATTATGCTAGGCTTTTGCTGACTACTTCGTAAACGTCTTTTGATAGCTCTCCGCTCTGACTGATTCGATTTAATTGAGCCTTCATAAGCGACTGACGTTCAGGTGAATATTTCTTCCAACGAGTCAGCGGTGTCAACATCCGGGAAGCGATCTGAGGGTTCTGTTTGTTCAACTCGAT
Source organism: Neptuniibacter sp. (assembly GCF_024231755.1). Lineage (GTDB taxonomy): Bacteria > Pseudomonadota > Gammaproteobacteria > Pseudomonadales > Balneatricaceae > Neptuniibacter. The sequence continues at coordinate 3,605 of NZ_JAAEQH010000180.1, read as the reverse complement.
AATACGATCAGCCAGGAAACGATAACCACTGCCATCCATTGCATGGAAGTTGATCGAGTTCTGCATACAGAACACTGAGATCACTGAACGGAGCTTATTTGGGTTCTTGCTATCAAACGCAGGATGCTGCATCAGCTTTTCAACACGTGACAGAGCCCCCGCTTTCGGATCACAAGACTGAATTGATAGCCATAGGTTTACTACCAGGCTTTCCTCTTTCCAGTTCTCGTAGAACTCTGTCAGCATCGTCTCAGCTTCATCTGCAAAAGGTGAATGAGCAACCAATGCAAGTGCAGCCTGCATATCAGTCATGTTATCCGCTTTGTTGTACTGGGACTGAGCCAGCTGCAGATATTCTTCTTTATCCAGAGAGATCAGATAAGCAAGGCACAGGTTTTTCAAACTACGACGCGCAATTGAATCCGCATCAGGCGAGTATTCAACCTCAAGGTCATTCTCCCGGTAAATTTTCAACAACTGATCTTCCAGCTGCTCTGCGATCTGCTGACGTACAAACTTACGTACATGGTGGATCGCATCCACATCTACCACATCAGCCAGTTCAGACAGATACGCCTCAGAAGGAAGGGTGAGAACCTTGCTCACCATCGCCTTATCTAGCCCTTCAGTTTCCAGCACACTGCGGTAAGCAGTAATCAGGCGCTGATCCAACTGCATAGCTGTATCCGGCTGATAAGCCGCGATTAGCTCCTGCATAATGTCCACAGCCAACTTCTGCGCAGCATCCCAGCGGGAGAAACCATCACTGTCATTAGCCATCAGGAACATCAGCTCATCGCGAGTGTATGGATAGAACAATTTAACGGGCGCAGAAAAGCCACGTAACAGAGATGGAACAGGCTTCGCAGATAAGCCGCTGAAAGTAAATGTCTGCTCAGACTCGACGACGTCCAGAACCTGAGTAGTTTCTCCATTACTCAACTGGATTTCATTACCTGCCGTATCCAGTAAGCCCATGGCTAAAGGAATATGGAATGGGGTCTTCTTATCCTGACCAGGAGTCGCCGGGCAGCGCTGTTTAACATTCAACTGATAAGTACCGTTAGCTTCATCAAAGCTATCAGAGACATTCAGCTCTGGTGTGCCCGCTTGATGATACCAAGCGCGGAACTGGCTCAGATCTTTACCTGAAGCGTCTTCCATTGCTTGAACAAAGTCTTCTGTAGTAACCGCCTGGCCATCGTGACGCTCGAAGTAGAGATCAGAACCTTTACGGAACAGCTCTTCACCCAGCAAAGTTTTAACCATACCCACTACTTCTGCCCCTTTCTCGTAAATAGTCAGGGTGTAGAAGTTAGAGATTTCGATAAAGGAATCCGGGCGGATTGGGTGCGACATGGGTCCCGCATCTTCAGCAAACTGAGCGGTACGCAACACAGCCACATCTTCCACACGCTTAACTGTGCGAGAGTTCATATCCGATGAGAAGCCTGCATCACGGAATACAGTAAAGCCTTCTTTCAGGCTCAGCTGGAACCAGTCACGGCAAGTAACACGGTTACCTGACCAATTATGGAAATATTCGTGAGCAACGACACCTTCAACACGCTGGAAAGATGCATCTGTTGTGGTTTTAGGGTTTGCAAGAACGCAGGACGTATTGAAGATATTCAGGCCTTTGTTCTCCATCGCTCCCATATTGAAGAAGTCGACCGCAACGATCATATAGATATCCAGATCGTATTCGCGGCCATACGTCTCTTCATCCCACTTCATCGCATTTTTCAGCGACAACATGGCGTAGTCGAGCTTATCCAGATCCTTCTCTTCTGCGTAGATCATCAGACGCACTTCACGACCAGACATAGTCGTAAAACTATCTTCAATATGCTGCAGATCACCTGCTACCAGGGCGAACAGGTAGGAAGGTTTCGGGAACGGATCTTCCCAAGTCACCCAGTGACGACCATCCTCACTTTCTCCACGATCAACCGGGTTACCGTTGGAGAGTAGAACCGGGTATTTGCTCTGTTCTGCCTCTACCGTGGTACGGTAAATCGACATCACATCCGGACGATCCGGGAAGAAAGTGATACGACGGAAACCCTCCGCTTCACACTGGGTACAATACATACCATCAGATTTGTACAAACCTTCCAGAGCGGTATTAGTCTCAGGGTGTATACGTGTTACCGACTGCAGAACAAAACTCTCCGGCAGATTACCGATCTTGAGTATCTCTCCATCACGCTGATAATCTGATGCGCTCAACACCTGACCGTCGATAGTCAGGCGACACAGTTCCAGATCTTCATGACCAAACAGGTCCAGTGTTGGATTTGTGGCTTTGCACTCTGGATTGCGGCTGATCTTAAGTTCAGCTTTGACCAGCGTTTCCTCTTCGAAAAGCTCAAAGCGCAGATCAGTTGTTTCGATATTGTAGGATGGGACCGTATAGTCCTTTAGGTAGATAACTTGTGGTTCCTGAGACATCTTTTCACCCTGAAATATCAGGCCGACAAAGCGACCTGATAGGCAGTAAATTTTCTAATATTTATAACACCGGTATCCAGTATCAGATACTGACCTTTAATTCCCTGCAGTACCCCTTCAACCGTTTCTGTTTTATCAAAATTGAAGGAGGTCACTTTCTGCGGATAGTTTAATACCGGGTAATTTATCTCTATCTGTTCAGCATCCAGCAGACGCTGAATGGCTTGAATACCATATTCATTCTCAAGGGCAGTCAAACCTTCTGTGCATTGATCAAAAAGCTGGTCGCGGATCTCTGAAAGATTGAGATCGTCTACTTCATTCTTGAGCATTTTGCGCCAGTTAGTTTTATCTGCGACATGTTCGCCGATAAGACGTTCAACTTTACCGGACTGCAATCGGGTAGAGACTTTTAGTATAGGCAGCGCCTGTACTGCTCCCTGGTCCATCCAACGGGTAGGAATCTGAGTACCACGAGTAATACCCACTTTTACGCCAGAGGAGTTCGCCAGATAAACATAGTGATCCTGAAGACAGAACTGCTCACCCCATGTTGCATCACGACAAGACCCTTCGTGATAGTGGCACAATTCAGGTTTAACAATACATTGATCACACTGTGGTAGCTTCTTAAAGCAGGGATAGCAGTAACCCTGATTAAAGCTCTTATTGGTTTTACGACCGCAATGGGTGCAGTTGATAGCACCCTGGTAGCTCAATGAGATATGGGAGCCGATCAGATCATTCAAGTGGATCTCCTGATCACCTATCGGCATATAGTACTGGACGGTATCAGCCAGTTCTGTGCGCATCTTTTTTAACGCACCACAAGCCAGTTGCTGCATCAGTTTTTATCGTCTGTAAGTATTTTGATCGTATCTGCCGCTAGCGGATCTTTACCGTGCTGTGAGCCATCCTTTTTCGTGCGGTCGATGTAACCTACCCGCTCCTCAGCTGGCTTGTTTTCATGGTCATAAGCAATTACGGCACGCATGCAGATATCGCGTTGCTCATCGGTCAATTTACGACCGTCAGGCCATTTACCCAACTCTACAGCACGCTTAAGGGATTGATGCATCTCAGGCGTCATCGCCTGAATCAGTTCTTCATAAGTCATTAACTGTTCTCATATGAGTCATTAACTGTTCTAT
>NZ_JAAEQH010000179.1 GCF_024231755.1 Neptuniibacter sp. | reverse complement strand
CTTGCCTCACTGAGAAGAGATGAAATCTGGTCGGTAATTGAGCGTATGCAATTCGCCTTATGAGCCCATAGGGCCAGATCTTCATAACGGTAACAAACTTGTTGTTCTGGTATTAATTCATGGAGTAAACATGTATATTAGAAAGGTACGCACTTGGGTATAATAACAGACAGAAGTGAAGGCGTTTTGGCTCGTAAAATACTGTGCTCGAGTAAAGGCTGCTAAAGTCCCATGATTACGATAGTATACGGACTAGGCAAAGTGACGTTCTATTGAAGTTACCGTATGTAAGGACCCGGTGATTATGCAAGAGTACTTACGAACTTAGGCTACTTATGTTTCGGGTGCTGCCAGTTACTACGCTATATTGTTGGTCTGTAATGGAGTGCTGTCAGTTGTTGTGCAATGTAGGTTGTGAGGGACGACTACCCTACAAGAGCAGGTGTTCCAATCGCAGGGACAGGAGCTGTCCCTGATACATCGGTGGCAGTAGTAGTCATTGTGGTGGTTGCAGTTGATGATCCCAATGCAGTCATTATCATCGCGATGCCATTGGAATACCCTTAGACCAGAAGGGGCTTGGCAGT
>NZ_JAAEQH010000178.1 GCF_024231755.1 Neptuniibacter sp. | reverse complement strand
GGCCTGTTGAGGAGTGGCAATTTCTCTCCCGAATTCCCTGGCCATTCTGACTACTTTCTCTACCAGTTGAGCATTACTTTCAGCCAGCTGGCCCTTGCCGATGTAAATGTTGTCTTCCATCCCGGTTCTCACCGAGCTGAAACCAAGCATGATACCCATACCAACCATGGTAGGTTGGAACGGACCCACCCCAATTACACTAAGATTACAGGGCTGCGGAGCTGTCTCCATCATATAGATGAGATCCTTTGGCGTAGCATAACAACCGCTTTGGAATCCCATAACGCACTGAATCAAGTACGGTGGCTTTACAAGCCCTTTATCAATCAGGTTTTGTACGAGCCACCATTGCCCCGGATGCCATACCTCGATCTCAGGTTTAACACCTTCATCCAGCATTGCCTGGGCATACTTCTCTGTCGAACCAAATCCAAAACCTGCCACGGTATCCAGCATGATATCTTCCATGCGCCCAACTTCGGGACGTTTTGGTATAGTGAATTTCACGGCCAGAGGACCACAATCCAGGCTGGCTACTTCCGGTTTGGCATAGACCGGATTCATGGCTTTAGACTGATCGGCACCTTGGCCCCCGCCGGTGGTATTGTTGATGATGATATCCGGACACTTTTCTCGAATGAGCCGGTTTACGTTAAGGTAGTCCTCGATCTCGACACTGCCGATACCTGGATTCTCGATTGTTCTGGCATGAACATGGACATATGTTGCACCGGCATTGTAAGCATCGTAAGTCGATTGGGCCTGCTCTTCCGGTGATTCTGGGAGATTAGGATTAATCTCCTT
>NZ_JAAEQH010000177.1 GCF_024231755.1 Neptuniibacter sp. | reverse complement strand
TGGGGGAATATCCCCGTTTGCATGCCCATAATAAGTAAATTAGAAGATGCCGCGCAAACTTATAAAAAAATACATGCCAGATGAAGAGAAGCTCAAACAGCATAAGCATTTAAGCTGGCTGGGCAGTCACATCCATGAGCCTAATCTGTGGCACCTGAATCGCAAGTCAGTCTCCAGGGCTTTTCTGGTCGGTCTGTTTTGTGCGTTTCTACCGATCCCTTTTCAGATGCTGGTTGCGGCAGTACTGGCAATTATCATCCGGAGCAACCTACCAATTTCTATTGGCTTAGTCTGGATTACCAATCCGCTAACCATGCCCCCTATCTTCTACTTTTCTTACCTTGTGGGGGATTTTCTGATCGGAGACCCAAATCAAAGCATCCAGTTCGAAATGACCATGGAGTGGCTGAGCGGAAGCCTTTCACTGATCTGGTGGCCGCTACTGTTTGGCTCAGTTATCTGTGGTGTTGTATTCGGTATTGCCGGGTATTTTTCAGTTCAGGGGTTCTGGGCCTGGCATGTGGGAAGAAGCTGGAAAAAGCGCAGTGATCGCGGTGAATTCAAGCAGTAGTAGTAATCGCTAGGGGAGCAGATTTAGTTATCTCGCTCAGATTGGCAAACAAGAGATGAGCAATCTAGCGCTCAACCAGTTTGCCATCGATTAGCTCAAGCACCCGCCCCGTTCTCTGGGCCAGCTCAGGATCATGTGTAACCAATACGAATGCGATTTGGTGTTCCTGATTTAATTGGTCAATCAGCTTTTGCACGCTTTGAGCAGTGTTGCGATCAAGATTTCCGGTGGGCTCATCCATCAATACAACCGCAGGTTTACCCACAAGCGCACGCGCAATGGCCACACGCTGTCTCTCGCCACCACTCAACTGTGCCGGTTTATGGGAAAGTCGATCCTTTAAACCAACGGATTCAAGAATCTCTGCTGCACGTTGTTTCACTTCAGGCAAAGGCTCATTACGCATCAAAAGCGGCATTGATACATTTTCAAGCGCAGTAAATTCCGGTAAAAGGTGGTGGAACTGATAAACAAAACCCAAAGTTTTATTACGTATTTCAGCCCGCCTGGACTCATTGCCACTATGCAGATTCTCACCATTGATCAGAACCTCACCCTGACTGGGTGAATCCAGACCACCCAAAATATTCAGCAAAGTACTCTTACCGGAACCCGAAGATCCAATAATTGCCAGTTGCTCACCTTTCTCAAGGGAAAAATCCAGCTCATTTAGAACACTGACTTCACGACCTGCATCCTTATAGATCATAGAAACAGAGCTAGCCTGCAGTACCACTTCAGCTACAGCCTTATTCATACCTTAAAGCCTCCGCCGGATGAGTTTTAGATGCACGCCATGCAGGATAGATAGTTGCAAGAAAGCTGATTAGCAACGCACTGCAGGTGATGATTCCTACATCTGGCCACTGTAGGTCAGATGGCAAGTAACTGATGAAATACACATCCGCGTTCAGGAATTGGATATTGAACGTATGCTCGACCCAAGCGATCAGATCAGAGATTGTCAGTGCCAATGTTACGCCAAGTGCTGCTCCCAACAATGTGCCCATTACCCCGATCACGGTTCCCTGAACCATAAAGATCCGCATAATTCTTCCTGGGGTAGCCCCCAGAGTACGCAAGATAGCCACATCAGCTTTCTTATCGGTCACCACCATTACTAATGTCGAAACAATATTGAATGCAGCTACCAGCACGATCAGGAATAGGAGCAGCCCGATCATTTTCTTCTCTAACTGAATAGCCTGAAAAAGATTGCCATGGGTTCGGGTCCAATCACTAGCACGGAAATACCCCTCCAATCCGACTGCAATCTCACGGGCTATTTGAGGTGCTTCAAACAGATCGTCAAACATCAGGCGGATACCATCAACACCTCCACCCATTCGTTTAATCTTGGCAGCATCTTTCAGATTGATATAAGCAAGATTAGCATCCAGCTCGGCCCCTACTTCAAAAATGCCTACGACGGTAAAACGTTTCAGACGGGGAACCACACCCGCAACACTTACGGACGCTTCAGGCAGAACCAGCGTTACTTTGTCACCAACTTTGGCCCCCATATATCGGGCTAGAAGGTCACCCAGCACAATACCAAAACGCTGCTCGTTGAGTGCTTGTAGGGACCCCTGCGTTATATGATTGCCAAGGATAGAAACTTTACTTTCGTAATCTGGATCGATGCCGTTGATAAGCGCACCACGCACGACTCCTCGACTGGTCAGCATAGCCTGCGCTTGGATGAATGGTGCGGCAGCAACAACTTCTGGATGCTGCTCAAGCTTATTTAAGAGCTCTGGCCAGTTTTCAATCGAGCGCCCATAACCGTTAATAGATGCATGGGGAACCATACCCAGAATGCGCTGTTTAAGTTCACGATCAAAGCCATTCATCACTGAAAGCACGACAATAAGCGCTGCTACACCCAGCATTAAGCCCAACATGGATGCCAGTGAAATAAATGAGATAAAGTGATTGCTTCGCTTTGCAGCGGTATAGCGCAATCCAATAAAGATAGATAAGGGCTTAAACATGGGCGCGATTAAAGCACAGATAGTAGAGTGTGTAAAAACAACAATGAATTACTACTAATTTCTGCAATTGATTTCCTAACTCATTGTTTGTAATAAAAATCCTTTTATAAAAAAGCATATAAGCCAGTCCGAAAAAATCTTACCAATCTGCTGCTTTTCTATTTCTTTCTACATTATACTCAAGAACCCAGTGAACAAACGCTGAATGTCTCTGTCAAACTGAGCAATTCAAGTGCAAGACAACGATTACCGGTATTTTTTGTCTGAAAAAAGTTAATAGCTTGTACACTGGATGCTATTTTAAGAATCAAAAAATGTATGAGGCTGAGGATGCAGGAACAAGATCGCCGTCAATATTTTCGCATTGAGCAACGGGTTTCCCTGGAACTAAAAGTAGTATCGGAAAACGAGATCAGTGCTCATCCCAGCCCAAGCCAGTTTGATGTCTCGCCAAACTTCCTTTTACTGAGCGAATTACAGGAGATGGATGCAGCGAGCAGCCATCTATTGAGAAAAATCGCTGAGAAAGACACTAATGTTTCCGCATTCCTGAACATTGTCCATGACAAGATTGAACGCATTGCTCAAGCCATTGCATCATCAGAAATGACTATCAGCAATGCGGCTATTCAGGAAGTAAATATGTCTGAGGGCGGCCTTCAGTTCTCCTGCGATGAACAGTACGAGGTAGGTAGTTTCTTCTCGATAAAATTGGTTTTCCCTGAATCCTGCATGGGCCTGTTAGTCTACGCACAATGCTGCCGTAGTGATCAAATGGCTGATGGCAGCTACCTAACCGGTGCTGAGTTCGTAAAAATGCCTGAAAGCTGCCGCATGATCCTAGCGCGCCAGATTTTTGAGAGTCAGGCACGCCAGCGTAAGAAACAGGCCGAAGAAGACGAATAATCACTTATGACTACACAAACTCAGGATCTTATCTGTGCATTTGAACACCTGAGTTCACAGTTGAAACATTTTCAAGATTCTCTGTTAAGTGATAAACAGCGCTACTTCCTATTACCTGTTAATGGTCAGGAGCCTAACCTTAAGCAGGCCAACGATATCATCACCAATATCTGGTATCGGGACAAAGGGGATGGCCGCTGTACAGAGAACCTTTATGGCTTGATTGGAGTATCTGCTTCAACATTAGATACTCTCAAATCCCTCAATGAGAGCAAACAAGCATTCCAGGCTTGCGTTAAAGAGTTCAGAAGCGCTAAGGAAAAACCCGCACATATTCTGCAAAAACGCGCTCAACTACTTGCAGAGTCGCTAGAAAGAACAGGTTTAGCCAGGCTCCACCTTAAACAGTGCTATCGCCAAATCCCCTATTTAGAACATACCCCTTTAAAAGTAGGTTTTAGCTGGTACTCAAGCGGAAGAAGTATCAAGAAGCTTAGTGTGGCTGCTGCAGAAAAGCGTCTTCTAAAGCTGGACTATTCTCAACCTCATATCAGACTTCAGCTACAAGCGTTAGGCAAAATCCCCAGCTCTGAGGTTTTGTTACAGTTACAACCCCAGGTGCCTGTAATGCGAGCAAATATGGTATGGAAAGAGGAAGAGATCCTGATGCGAAAAGCACGCAACTGCCCTTTACCCCTTTTCTTTCCTTTAGATGATAAACAGGCTTTTCCAGAATATAATACGCCGAGTTTGACTCCACCTGATACTCGACAGCGTCAACAGCGAAGTGATCTGATCATCGATCCGACCCCTTTTCTGCCCAGCTTACGGGTCCACCGATACAGAAAC
>NZ_JAAEQH010000176.1 GCF_024231755.1 Neptuniibacter sp. | reverse complement strand
GCATCCATGGATTACGACGCGCTGACAGAGATGGTCATCGAGCTGGGCCTCGCAACCAATGAGGATTGGAATGCGTTTTACCGGTCTGAGGTGTGTAGGTTTATACACATGGGGGTAATTATATTCTTTCTGGCGCATTGCCTGTTGGATATGTTTGCAACATGGATGCACACTTTTTGCCACAAGCAAACAACTAATATATGACAATGATGATGCTTTTAGGTTATGCATACGGTCATGTTTTATGCTCAGTTCAACCCGACGCTGCTCTCATTACCAACGGCGACAGAAGATGAATTCGAAGAAACTGCAAACGATGCTGAATTGGGACCCAAAAGCGAACCCGAAACCAAGTTTTATAGTTATGGCTGATTTCGTGGGATTTGGAAAATGCGCGCGCAAGCGCAAGAGTCAATCAGCCGTTTTTGCTGCGCAAATATCTGACTGATTTCTGGTGAAAGTACGACTGGTTCCATGATGCGCCTTTAGCAGAGCTAGAG
>NZ_JAAEQH010000175.1 GCF_024231755.1 Neptuniibacter sp. | reverse complement strand
CGTATCTAAACTGCGTGACACATGGCTGAAGATGGTTAGCGATATTCTGACTGAAGCAACGCTGACTGTACCAGAAGACAGCTGGGCTGTTCGTGGTGGTCGTACCGGTTACCACACTGAGAATCTGGGCCACATGCTGACTGATATGCAGATCGTGCACCGCTCCCACCCAGGTTGTAAGTGGTAAGGCATATGAACGAAATCTCACTGATGCCGGAAGAGCAGTACCAACGTTTGCAGCAGCGTAACGCTGAAGACGTAAAGGAACTATGGGATCTGCTAGATCAGGTTAAAGACCCAGAAGTACCGGTGCTGACAATTTGGGATCTGGGGATACTGCGTGAAATCGAACGTGAAGGTGATCGTGTCGTAATCACCATCACGCCGACCTACTCCGGTTGCCCAGCGATGGACAACATCAGTACTGACGTAACTAAGGTACTGAACGATGCAGGCTACGCAGATGTGAAGGTGAAAACCTCACTGTCGCCAGCCTGGAGTTCGGAGTGGATGTCTGCGGAAGGTCGCCGCAAGCTGCGTAACTATGGCATTGCGCCACCAGAAGACGCAGATCTTGACGAAGATGGCCTGACCCCAGAGGCACACGCTCAGTGTCCGCACTGTAGTTCCCGAAATACACGCCGGGTAAGTGAGTTTGGCTCTACGGCCTGTAAAGCACTGTTCCAGTGTAACGACTGTAACGAACCATTTGACTATTTTAAGAAAATTTAGGCCAAGCCTAGGTTTTAAGATAAAGGTGAAGCAATGTCTGACACCAATTTCTACTCGCTAAAAATTGCTGATGTGCAGCCGGAAACGGAAACGGCAATCGCAGTTAGCTTCGCAGTTCCAGCTGAACTGCAAGACAAGTTTAACTTCATTCAGGGTCAGTTCCTGACGCTGCGTGCAATGATCGATGGCGAAGATGTACGCCGTTCTTACTCTATCTGCTCTGGCGTAAACGATGGCCACATGCGTGTGGGTATCAAGCGTGTTAAAGACGGTAAGTTCTCTAACTACGCTAACGATAACTTCAAGCCAGGTATGAGCGTTGAAGTAATGCCTCCACAGGGTAGCTTCTACACTGAAGTTAAAGCGGACCAGAAAAAGAACTACATGTGCATCGCGGCGGGTTCTGGTATCACGCCGATGATCTCCATCATGAAAACGGTTCTGTCCACTGAGCCAGAGTCTAAAGTGACTCTGATCTACGGCAACCGCCGCAGCAACTCAGTGATGTTCAAAGACGAACTGAACTTCGTTAAGAACCGTTATATGAACCGCTTCCAGTGGATCAACATCATGGACTATGAAGACCAGGGTGCTGACCTTCTTAACGGCCGTATCGATAACGCTAAAGGCTACGCTCTACAGAAGTCTGGCCTGATCAACATTAAAGAAGTTGATGAAGCGTTTATCTGTGGTCCTGAAGCGATGATGTCTGAAGTTTCTCGCGGCTTCCGTATGGAAGGCCTGACTGACGAACAGATCCACTACGAACTGTTTGCTAACTCTTCTGCTGACTCTCAGGCGATGCTGGAGAAAGCGGCTAAGCGTAAAGAAGAGTTCGGCGAAGAGAAGACATCCAAAGTGACAGTTATCGCTGATGGCCGTTCTGTAATGTTTGATCTGGCTACCGTGGGTGAAAACATCCTTGATGCAGGCATGCATAACGGTATGGATCTGCCTTACTCCTGTAAAGCAGGTGTTTGCTCTACGTGTAAATGTAAGCTGGTTAAAGGTGAAGTGGACATGGATATCTCCCACGGCCTTGAGCAGCATGAGATTGATGCAGGTTATGTCCTGAGCTGTCAGGCACACCCAATCTCTGACGAAGTTGTTCTGGATTTCGACGCACGTACCTGATCCCGTTTAAAGAAAGTTATCTCTCCTCGGGTGCGCCCGTGGGGAGATCATTGAGAGGCTTATCCCCGATGAAACTACAGAGTTATATCAACGGCCAGTGGGTCGAAGGTACTGACGCGGGTACAGAAGTATTTAACGCCATTAATGGTGAATCGGTCTGTACTGTTAGCTCTACTGGTGTCGACTTTAACGATGCTGTGCGTTATGCCCGTGAAACGGGTAGTCCTGCACTACGTAAAATGACGTTCCATGAGCGTGCTAATGCCCTGAAAGCTTTGGGCAAGCACCTGATGGAGAAGAAAGAAGATTTCTACCGCGTTTCTGCCTGGACCGGTGCAACACGCGCCGACAGCTGGATCGATATTGAAGGTGGTGTGAGCACCATGTTCACCTTCTCCAGTCTGGTTCGCCGTGAACTACCTAACGAAACTTTCCTGGTTGAAGATGATGCACAGATTCTGTCTCGCGAAGGCAGCTTCATCGGTCGTCACATCCTGACACCTAAAGAAGGTGTTGCGGTTCACATTAACGCATTTAACTTCCCATGCTGGGGTATGCTGGAAAAGATCGCACCTAGCCTTGCTGCGGGTATGCCAGTTATCGTTAAACCAGCTACAGCTTCTGCTTACCTGACTGAAGTGATGGTTAAAGAGATCATCGCATCCGGTATTCTTCCAGAAGGTTCTATCCAGCTGATCTGTGGTGGCGTGGGTAACCTGCTTGACCTGCTAAACGAACAGGATGTTGTGACCTTCACTGGTTCTGCATCTACAGGTCAGAAGCTGCGTACGCATCCAAATATCGTTGCGAACTCTATTCCATTCACAATGGAAGCAGACTCTCTGAACTGTGCCATCATGGGCGCAACAGTGGAGCCAGGTTCTGCCGAGTTTGATCTGTACGTGAAAGAAGTTGCTCGCGAGATGACGGTTAAAGCCGGTCAGAAGTGTACTGCTATCCGCCGTGCAATCATTCCGCGTAACCGTGTTGAAGCTGTAGCTGATGCGCTGAAAGCACGCCTGAGCAAAACCGTTATCGGTGATCCTTCTGTAGAAGGTGTTCGCATGGGTGCTCTGGTTGGTCGTAGCCAGGTTGCAGATGTTTGGGACAAAGTTGAACAGCTGAAACAGAGCTGTGAACTGATCCACGGTGGCAGCGAAGATTTTGAAATTGTTGGTGGCAATCTGGAAACAGGTGCGTTCTTCCCAACAACTCTGCTGTACTCCGACAAACCAATGGAAACTGACGTACCACACGGCGTTGAAGCCTTCGGTCCGGTTTCTACTCTGATGGCTTATGACGATATCGATCAGGCGATTGCTATCGCTAAGCTGGGTAAAGGTTCTCTGGCAGGTTCTATTGTTACTGCTGATAACCTGGAAGCACGTGATCTGGTTCTGGGCTGTGCCTCTTACCACGGTCGTCTGCATATTCTGAACGAAGCTTGTGCTAAAGAATCCACAGGTCACGGTTCACCTCTGCCAACACTGGTACACGGTGGTCCGGGTCGTGCCGGTGGCGGTGAAGAGCTGGGTGGTCTACGTGCGGTTAAGCACTACATGCAACGCACTGCGATTCAGGGTAACCCAACAACGCTGACTGCGATCACTAACGAGTTCAACCCAGGTTCTGAACAGATTAAAGATGATGTTCATCCGTTCCGTAAGTACTTCGAAGATGTACAGATCGGTGAAACGTTGATTACACACCGTCGTACCGTAACTGAAGCGGACATCGTTAACTTCGGTTGCCTGTCTGGTGACCACTTCTACGCGCATTTCGACGAAATCGCGGCGAAAGATTCCCTGTTTGGTAAGCGTGTAGCTCACGGCTATTTCGTGCTGTCTGCGGCTGCGGGTATGTTCGTTGAACCTTCTCCAGGTCCGGTTCAGTTGAACTACGGTCTGGAAAATCTACGCTTTATCGAGCCAGTTGGTATCGGTGACACGATTCAGGTGCGCCTGACTTGTAAGCGTAAGATCAAGAAAGATCGTCGTAACCCTGAAGACGAACCAAACGGCGTAATCGTTTGGGATGTTGAAGTGATCAATCAGGATAATACGCCTGTTGCGGTCTACAACATTCTGACAATGGTTGTTCGTAGAGAGGACTAAGCCAGACATCTGGCTGAACTATCAGCGCATAGACCCTTATTCATTATGCGCTGATTACCATGGACTGGTTGAGCTCTGCCACTCTTCCGGCAGGGTTCAAAACGGCTTTTAGTAGCCTTCATTCGCTCGATGCTTGCCCCGATCATTTGATCGGGGCTTTTTTATACCTTCACTTCCTGCTTTTTAACCAGTTGCACGGGTTTCAGCAAAAATTACGTGGCAGATAAATAATATATTAATTATCCTGTACATTAAGGAACCTGCGAATAAGTCTCATACTTTCTCAGTGGATTATAAAACGACCAGATACGCG
>NZ_JAAEQH010000174.1 GCF_024231755.1 Neptuniibacter sp. | reverse complement strand
CAGAGCCAGAGCCAGAGCCAGAGCCAGAGCCAGAGCCAGAGCCAGAGCCAGAGCCAGAGCCAGAGCCAGAGCCAGAGCCAGAGCCAGAGCCAGAGCCAGAGCCAGAGCCAGAGCCAGCACCGGCGCAAGTTGCCTCGCCAGCTACAGCCGGCAAGGAGATCAATTGCGTTCTGGTGAAAATGCATGGTTTGAATCTAGCGATACCGTTCGATTACATCGAAGGAGCAGTGCATCTCAGTTCGGTATCACTGACACTGGATGCTGCGCATGACTGGTGCTTGGGCCGATTTGGTGGCGGTAAAGTCGATACCAATGTTATTGATACTGCGCTGTGGCTGATTCCGGAACGTTATAATCCTGAGATGGCAAAGTATGATGAGCTGATCATTCTACGTGGCCGTCACTGGGCGTTAGCATGTGATGAGTTAGTTAAATCGATACGTGTACCGGCAGATAAAGTTGCCTGGGCTAGTAGTGATAATCCACGCGCTTGGTTGTGGGGCACGTACATGGAAGAGCGTTGTGCGATACTTGATATTCCTGAACTTGAAAAGCAGTTCAATGATGCGTATTAATTAGCGTTATATGATCAATCTATTGCTATAACATTAAAGGACAAAAAGTGGCAGTATCCTGGTTAAATATTGTGTTGTTAGTTTTCGCAGTTGGAGCCTGTGCTGCCTGTTTTATTCTTCATCGCCGTCTACAGAAACATGAGCGTCGTCAGCAGGCTTTGATTAATGTTCTTCGTAATGAAATTCAAGCGATGACCAATAGCTCAATTGGTATGGGGCGACGGTTGATCGAGGTGGAGCAGAAGCTAAACCTTACTGCGGACAAGCAGCTTGAGCTGGAGAACCGTGACCCTGGAACTCTGGCTTACAATCAGGCAACAAAGCTGATGGAGATGGGCGCAGACGTTGATGATTTGGTACAGAGCTGCGGGATTGGCCGTCCAGAAGCGGAGCTGATGGCTCTGCTACATAAAGAACTGCATGCCCCTCATCAGGCTATTGGGCGCGATAGCTGATTTTAAGAAGAGATTTTGTTGCTCATCTCCTGTATCAATTCATTGTTATCCTGTTTGAGGCTGTAGGCAAAAGCAATAACCTCAGCTATAGCTCTGTATAGCGACTCTGGAATCTCATCGCCAAGTTCCAGTCTTATCAGTACTTCAACCAGTTCAGGGCTTTCATGAATATGTACGTCGTGCTCTTCAGCAAGCTTAATAATCTGATCTGCAATCTCCCCCATGCCTTTAGCTACGATCAGAGGTGCAGTACCCGCTTCTTGATCATATTTCAGTGCAATGGCTTTCTGGCGTTTCTCTAACTCAGAGTCTTTGTTGATTTTCATGTGTGGAGATCGACAAGCTGTTTATGGATAGTTTGTTTTTGCTCAGGGGGTGTGCCTTGATGCCATTGTACCTCCGAATTACTAAATCCACAGTTTCTCAGTCGCTCAGCAAACTCTTCAGAACGGGCACGTAGCTTGTCAGCAGTTTCGGGTTGATCACACCAAAATAACGTACTTATCTCATGGTCGTCCGTTAAACGGATTTCTGCATCAACTCCACCTTGCTCCTCCAGATCAAAATGCAGTCGAACTCGCCAAACAGATACCATCTCCCCGGCGGCATTGCTACCACCTTCTCGGCTTAAACGCAGTTCGAGGTTTTCCCACTTGTCGCCTTGTTTAATGGGTAGGTCCAACTGAAGAACACGCTCAAAACCTCCATCAGGTAGTTCTCTCCACTGCTGCAAAGAACCTAGCTGCTGGCTAGTAACTCGGGAGTGCAGCCCTCTCAGCAGTTGTTCGAATCGTTCTCTTTGCTCTTCTGGAAGCTTGTCGGCCATGTTTTGCAATTGTTGCAATTGGCTCTTCATATCCTGGGGATTTGGGGCTTGGCCTTTGCTTAGATTGCGTTCTGTATTGAATCCCCCTAGTTCGATGTTTTGTTTTATCTGTGTTGGGGCGTCGTTACTACCAGGGCGTACACCGAATAGCTGTAGCATCGATCGGACAACAGTGCTGATTTGCGCCGCTTGCGTGCCTTCGGCTCTGGCGGCTGCCTGAGCAAGTTGTGAGAAAGCATCTGCCACTGGTACCTGGTTTGGTAGTGAGTTGCGCAGGGTTTCCTGAATGGCCGGTTTTTCTAGTGCTGAGCTTTGCTGAAGAGGAGGTGTTTGAAGTTTGATTATCTGAGCTTCACTGCCTGCTGTTTTTTGCATCAGTACCTGAGTGCCTTGCGGAAGTGGCTGTGGTGAATTTACTTCAATCTTTGAGCCATTGGGTAAGGCAAGCGTAATGGAATGATGTATAGGGGGCGTGCTAGGGCGAAAATTAACTGGTTGATTACTTGCAGCCTGGTTTTGAGGCGATTGTTGTTGTGGTGGTTGAGGCTGGCCTTGTTGAGGATTCTGTGGAGGTGATTGCACCTGACTTTGCTGCGTATTCTGCGGCTGAATTAGTGTCTGACTCTGCTGTGTATTCTGAGCCTGTATTGGAACCTGGCTCTGCTGTGGGTTCTGCGACTGTGTTTGTATCTGAACCTGTTGAGGATTCTGGGTTGGTGATTGTACCTGGCTCTGCTGCGGATTCTGAGGCTGTGTTTGTACCTGGCTCTGCTGCGGATTCTGAGGCTGTGTTTGTACCTGGCTCTGCTGAGTATTCTGCGGCTGTGTTTGTGCCTGGCTCTGCTGTGTATTCTGTGGCTGTGTTTGTGCCTGGCTCTGCTGCGGATTTTGAGGCTGTGCTTGTATTTGGCTCTGCTGCGAATTCTGCGGCTGTGTTTGTGTCGGGCTCTGCTGCGGATTCTGCGGCTGTGTTTGTGTCGGGCTCTGCTGCGGATTCTGCGGTTGTGTTTGTGTCGGGCTCTGCTGCAGATTCTGCGGTTGTGTTTGTGCCGGGCTCTGCTGCGGATTCTGCGGCTGTGTTTGTGCCTGTGTTTGTATTGGGCTCTGCTGAGTATTCTGCGGCTGTGTTTGTGCCTGTGTTTGTATTGGGCTCTGCTGAGTATTCTGCGGCTGTGTTTGGATCTGACTCTGCTGCGGATTCTGCGTCTGCGTTTGTGGCTGGCTCTGTTGCGGATTCTGTGGCTGTGTTTGTACCGGATTCTGTGGCTGTGTTTGTACCTGGTTCTGTTGCGGATTCTGCGGCTGTGTTTGTACCTGGCTCTGTTGCGGATTCTGCGGCTGTGTTTGCACCTGGCTCTGCTGCAGATTCTGCGGCTGTGTTTGTGTCGGGCTCTGCTGCGTATTCTGCGTCTGTGTTTGTACCTGGCTCTGCGGCGGATTTTGAGGCTGTATTTGTACCTGGCTCTGTTGCGGATTTTGCGGTTGTGTTTGTACTTGGCTCTGCTGCGTATTCTGCGGCTGTGTTTGTACCTGACTCTGCCGTGGATTCTGCGGCTGTGTTTGTACCTGAATTTGCTGCGGATTTTGCGGTTGAGTTTGTACTTGGCTCTGCTGCGGATTTTGCGGCTGTGTTTGCACCTGACTCTGCTGTGTATTCTGCGGTTGTGTTGGAACCTGACCCTGTTGGGGGTTCTGAATCTGTGTTGGGGTTTGGTTCTGGCCTTGAATGGTTGTTGCAGCGGGATAAATAGGACGGCTACTGATTACTGCAGCGATTATTCGGCCCGCGTCAGGTAATTTATTACTGGCTTCACTCGTAGGTAACTGAAGCTTAATGCTTGTTTCAAGGGTATTTTGTTTGGCGTTGCTGCTAACCTGTTGTTGTGCAGCGTTGGTCTGTTGTTGATTACTGCTGCCGTCAGCTTTCTGGGTTGATCCACTTTGTGTCGGTTGAGGATTGATCTGGATCTGGCCGTCACTCTGACGATTAATGTTAATTTTCTGCCCAACGGGTAGCGCCTGAAAAACCCCCATCTGAATTAAGCGGTTGTTTATCTCAAGTTTGAGTTTGAAAATTTCAGGTTGAACCTGATCCCTGCTGACTGCAACTACTGTGGCGCTGACATTCTTACCTACAGGCAGGAGCTGGTTCAGATTTCGAGCAGAATCTGAACTTGCTTCTGTGGATTGTAGTGGTATGCCTGAAAGCTGTGGTAGCAAAATTTATGTCTCTTCAGTTCGGGTAAAAAACTACAGTAGGCCCGGTAATCAGTTTGGGCATTCAATCTGCTTCTAAATGAGGAGGATAATGCCTACTCTAACAGTGCAGAGCTCCCCGATAATCGTATATAATCACTCGCTTATTAATCGGCAGCTGTCTTGAAAAGTATAGTTTAAGGCGGGAAATTTAAGCTCTGTAGCGATTAGATGTTCTGCTATCAGAAGCAGTGAATAATACTGAAGTAAGGGCAGGGGACTGTCTTTGGGGTATAGGTTTGTCTACTACGCTGTTACAAGTTGAAAATCTCTTCTGCGAACGTGATGAGCGTATTCTGTTCGAAGATCTGAATTTCTCGCTAAATTTGGGCGAAGTAATCCAGATTGAAGGGCAAAATGGTAGCGGCAAAACTACGCTGTTACGTATCTTAAGTGGTCTCTCCAATAACTATGAAGGTGAGATTTACTGGCAGGGCGAACCCGTATCTGATGTAAAAGATGAATTCCGCAGTGAATTACTCTATTTCGGTCATCATCCAGGTGTTAAAGCGATCCTCTCTCCAGAGGAAAATCTACGCTGGTATGCAGCAATGCATCCTGGAATTGATGAGTCGCAAATCTTTCCTGCCCTGGAAAAGGTAGGATTGCGCGGCTATGAAGACTCACCATGCCATACCCTATCAGCAGGGCAGAATCGTCGGGTGAGTTTGGCGCGCTTGTATCTCAGCCAGGCAAAATTGTGGATTCTGGATGAGCCTTTTACTGCGATTGATAAAAAAGGTGTTGCAGAAAAAGAGAACCTGATTCTGGAACATGCTAGTAATGGTGGTAGTGTGATTTTAACGACTCATCATGAGTTGGGAGTTGGTGATAAAATTCGCCGCTTAAATCTTGATGAGTTGGCAGGAACTTAATGGACCAGAAAGTGACAAAAGAGCAGTCTGATCAAATAGATTCATCTGTGTCCGGTTTGTTCTGGGCGGTCCTGAAACGGGACCTAATGCTGGCGTACCGTAAGAAAAGTGATCTATTTAATCCTCTAGTATTCTTTTTGATGGTAGCGACGCTTTTCCCGTTGGGAGTAAGCCCAGAGCCTACTTTTTTGGCAGAAGTCGCTCCGGGAGTGGTTTGGGTTGCCGCGTTGCTGGCCACTCTGCTTTCTATGGATAGCCTGTTCCGTTCTGACTTTGAAGATGGAACTCTAGAGCAAACACTCTTAAGCCCGCAGCCTTTATTCATTGTTGTGTTGGCAAAAGTATTGGCGCACTGGATGATGAGTGGTTTGCCTTTAACCCTTTTAGCTCCTCTTCTGGGAGTGATGTTGTTTTTGCCAGGAGAGGGAATGGGTGGATTGATGATCAGTCTTTTGTTGGGAACACCGACATTGAGTTTGATCGGAGCAATAGGTGCCGCGTTAACTGTAGGATTAAGGAAAGGTGGGGTTTTGATTTCCCTACTGGTTTTACCGTTGTATATTCCGGTTCTCATTTTCGGTACGAGCGCGGTACAGGCGGCAGTGACTGGCCTACCTCTTGCAGGATTTATTGCACTGCTGGGCGCTATGTTGGCGCTGGGCATAGTGATGGCACCGTTAGCGATCGGTGCTGCGTTACGAATTTCCGTTAGCGGATAAGTTTAAGGTTGTTATGAGCGAAAAGAAAAAGTGGATGCCTCGTTGGTTTTACCAGCTTGCCTCACCTCGCTGGTCATACGATATTATGGGTAAGTTGCTTCCCGGTTTTGCTATTGTTGCAGCGCTTTCACTGATATCGGGGGTTATCTGGGCGTTAGGTTTTGCCCCAGAAGATTATCAGCAGGGTAATAGTTTCCGAATCATCTATATTCATGTGCCTTCTGCAATACTTGCACAGTCCTGTTATATGTTAATGGCAATTGCTGGTGCTATTGGTCTGATCTGGAAGATGAAGGTCGCGGATATGGTGGCTAAATCTTGTGCCCCGATCGGTGCATCGATTGCTATTCTGGCACTGGCTACTGGTGCAATCTGGGGCAAACCGACTTGGGGTTCCTGGTGGGTATGGGATGCACGTTTGACCTCTATGCTTATTCTGCTTTTCCTCTATCTGGGGGTTATTGCTCTACATTCTGCCATCGAAAGTGAAGCAACCGCAGCCCAGTCAGCAGCGGTATTGTCACTTGTTGGTCTTGTGAATATTCCAATTATTAAATATTCAGTGGATTGGTGGAATACATTGCATCAGCCAGCCACTTTTACTCTGACTGAGCGTCCAGCGATGCCGGTGGAGATGTGGCTGCCGCTTTTGATAATGGTGATAGGTTTTTATTGTTTCTTTGCGGTTTCGCTGATGATGCGAACCCGTAATGAGATTCTGTACCGTGAACGCCGTGCTAGTTGGGTACGGGAATTGGTTGAAAAACAGTAGGGCGCTTGTTGTGAGTTTCGATAGTTTTTCTGATTTTATTGCGATGGGCGGGCATGGAATTTATGTCTGGTTGAGTTATGCCATCGCTGTGGTTGTTATTGTTATTAATATTGTGGGTCCGGTGCTACAGAAAAAGAAAGTTTTCTCTGATCTGGCACGCCGTCTGCGCAGGGAGAAAAAATCCTCATGAATCCCAAACGCAAACAACGTTTGATTATTGTTTTATTTATTGTTTTTGGTGTTGGTGCCGCTGTTGGCCTAACGATGTTTGCTCTAAGCCAGAATATCAATTTGTTCTACTCTCCAACGCAGATCGCTAAAGGAGAAGCTCCACAGGATACACGTATCCGTGCAGGCGGTATGGTTGTTGAAGGTAGTGTTAAACGTGACCCAAATAGCTTACATGTAGAGTTTGGCCTAACCGATTACGAAAGCTCTGTTACTGTGCATTACAACGGCATACTGCCAGATCTTTTCCGTGAAGGGCAGGGTATCGTAGCGCAGGGTGAACTTGATGCTAACAATGTGCTGCAGGCAGCAGAAGTGTTAGCAAAGCATGATGAAAACTATATGCCACCGGAAGTAGCTGAAGCCTTAGAAAAAGCTGGGAAGATGCCAAAACCTGAGGGTGAGGTGTACAACAAATGATTCCTGAGCTTGGGCAATATGCTCTAATTCTTTCTTTATGCATGGCTGCACTCTTGGCTGTAGTCCCGCTAGCGGGTACCTACAGTAAAAACTTGTTATGGATGGGTTATGCCCGTCCACTGGCTACAGGCATGTTTGCATTCCTGATGGTCAGCTTGATCTGTCTTGGTTACGCTTTTGTCACAGATGACTTCTCTGTTGTTTATGTGGCGAGTAACTCCAATACTGCACTGCCGCTTCAGTACAAAATAAGTGCGATCTGGGGTGGCCATGAAGGCTCTTTGTTGCTCTGGGTCGTGATTCTTGGCGCCTGGACATGGGCTGTAGCGATCAAAAGCGATAATCTGCCGCAAGATATAGTTGCACGGGTTTTAGCGGTGATGGGAATCATCGCGGTAGGTTTCATCCTATTTACCCTGATGACTTCCAGCCCGTTTGATCGTCATCTGCCTCGCTTCCCGCAAGAGGGTGGTGACCTGAACCCATTACTGCAGGATATTGGTCTGATTCTTCATCCACCAATGCTGTACATGGGTTATGTAGGGTTTTCGGTGGCATTCGCCTTTGCTATTGCTGCGCTGCTGAGTGGTCGTTTGGATGCAGCGTGGGCGCGCTGGTCTCGCCCGTGGACAGTTGTTGCCTGGGCTTTCCTAACTTTGGGTATCGCTCTGGGAAGCTGGTGGGCGTATTACGAACTTGGCTGGGGTGGCTGGTGGTTCTGGGACCCGGTTGAAAATGCCTCTTTTATGCCATGGTTGGTAGGTACGGCGCTGGTGCACAGTCTGGCTGTGACGGAAAAACGCGGTGTATTTAAAAGCTGGACAGTACTGCTGGCAATCTTCACCTTCTCTTTAAGCTTGTTGGGTACTTTCTTGGTTCGTTCTGGCGTACTTACATCAGTGCATGCGTTTGCGACTGATCCAGAACGTGGGTACTTTATTCTGGCGCTACTGGCGATCACTATTGGCGGATCACTGCTGCTATACGCAATTAAAGCAGCACACGTGAAAAGTGAATCCAGTTTCGAACTGGTATCCCGTGAAACATTCTTGCTGGGCAATAATATCCTGTTAGTCGTTGTGTCGTTGATGGTATTACTGGGCACCTTGTACCCACTGCTGATCGATGCGCTGGGTATGGGTAAAATCTCCGTAGGTCCTCCGTACTTTAATGCGTTGTTTATCCCTCTGATGGGGATATTAGTGGTGTTTCTTGGTTTTGGTATTGTTTCCCGTTGGCGCAAAACCAAAGGGGATTACCTACTAAAGCAACTGCTTTTACCATTCGTTGGAAGCATTGTTTTAGGTTTCGCCTTCCCAATGTTTTATGGCGGAGAGTTTGACTGGTGGGTAACCCTGGGCATGGTATTGGTGTTCTGGATTACGCTGGTTTCGGTTAAAGATATCTGGAACAGAGTGGCTCACAAAAGTGAACGTCTGAAGAGTCTTCTAGCTCTACCGCGTAGTTACTATGCCATGGTTCTGGCACATATTGGTGTGGCTGTGACTGTGGTAGGTATGACAATGGTCTCCATCTATAACGAGGAGCGTGATCTGCGTATGGCTCCAGGGGATAAACTCAGCTTTAAACAGTATGAATTTATCTTTGAAGGAGCCCAAGTTGTC
Organism: Neptuniibacter sp.; assembly: GCF_024231755.1. Classification (GTDB taxonomy): domain Bacteria; phylum Pseudomonadota; class Gammaproteobacteria; order Pseudomonadales; family Balneatricaceae; genus Neptuniibacter. Next base: position 372 of record NZ_JAAEQH010000174.1, on the reverse strand, counting down.
CAAGGCCCTAACTATAAATCTGATCAGGCGCGCTTACTTGTTCTGAAGGATGGCGAAGAATACGGTGAGCTACTGCCAGAGAAACGTTTCTACACTGCCCGTGGCAATGTGATGACCGAGGCTGCAATTGATCCTGGTCTAACACGTGATCTTTATGTGGCTTTAGGTGAGCCTTTGGGTGATGGGGCTTGGGCTGTCCGTGTACAGCATAAACCTTTTGTCCGTTGGTTGTGGCTTGGTGGTTTGTTAATGACAATTGGCGGCTTATTAGCTGCAACAGACCCTCGTTATCGTAAACAAGCTAAACGTTCTGCGTCAGCAGCCTGATTTTCTGGAGAGATTTGTGCGTCGTTTTATTCTCTTTATTCCATT
>NZ_JAAEQH010000173.1 GCF_024231755.1 Neptuniibacter sp. | reverse complement strand
TGAGTTGCAGACTTCATCTGCAGCAACATGCGACGTACATCGGGGTGTTTGATAATGCTGATACGGGACCCATCACGTAGAGTCCCCTGAATACGCTCTTTGGCGTACTCCAGCGCCTGCTGATAAGCACGTTCTGAGATCGATAGTCCTTGCAGACCTACCCCCTGACGCGCATCGTTCATCATAGTGAACATGCAAGCCAAACCGTTGTTCTCTTCACCTACCAGATAACCAATAGCACCCTCGTTATCACCAAAACTCATCACGCAGGTCGGACTGCCATGGATGCCCAGCTTATGTTCCAACGCCACGGGGAATGCATCATTACGCTGATCGGTAGTATTGCCGTTTTCATCCAGCAGGAACTTAGGAACAACAAAAAGGGAGATGCCTTTCACACCGGCAGGAGCATCAGGTAAACGGGCCAGTACCAGATGAACAATATTTTCCGTCATCTGATGATCACCCCAGGTAATAAAGATCTTCTGACCTGTAATTCGGTAGTGATCGCCTTCAGGGACAGCTCTGGTCTTCAGCGCAGCGAGATCCGTACCCGCATCAGGCTCGGTAAGGTTCATGGTTCCGGTCCACTCACCACTGATCAGTTTTGGCAAATAAGTTTGCTGGAGTTGCTCAGAGCCATGAGCCTCGATCGCTTCGATAGAGCCCTGAGTTAGCAGTGGGCAGAGCGACCAACCCATATTGGCGGACTGCCAGACCTCATTGACTGCTACCGCTAGAGAAACGGGTAGCCCTTGACCACCAAATTCAGGATTACCTGCTAAAGAGGGCCAGCCACCTTCACAAAATTGCTGATAAACCTCAGAAAAGCCTTCGGTTTGCTGCACACTGTTGTCAGAAATCGTCGCACCCTGCTGATCACCAACCCGGTTCAGCGGTGCCAGCTGTTCACCACCCAGCTTAGCGGCCTCATCCAGCACAGCTTCGCCAAGACCTTCAGCAAACTCGTCCAGGCCTGCGTTATGACAGATCTGTTCAAGGTCTACTAATTCATTCAGGACAAACAGCGCATCCTGATAGGGAAAACGATACTCACTCATCGCTATTGTTGCTCCGTACTCGGCAAAGCCTCATAACTACTTAATAACCAATTAATAACTACGGACTTTGCGTTTTCTTATTTTTAGAACATTTGGGAAATGCTCCAAACATAATCCATTCAGAGCGCCTCTCAAACAATAACAATTCAAACCTCAATCAATGACAAAAAAAATCACGACAGCAAAACATCACCATATTTAAAGGCTTAGCAGAGCATCAGGAACTTTCAAGTTGCTGGCAATAGGTGTCACTACGACGATATTCACCGGGTGTCATTCCGGTCCATTTTTTGAAAGATCGGAAGAATGCTGAGGGCTCATCAAAACCCATCAGACCTGCCACATCGTTGATAGACAACTGTGGAGAATTCATATAATTCAAGGCAGCCATCTTACGGCACTCATCCTTGATTTTCTGGTAGGAGGTATCTTCTTCAAGCAGGCGTCTACGTAGCGTAGATACTGACATATGCAGTCTGAAGGCCACATCCTCAGCGCTCGGCAACTCCTGACTGAAGTCTTTACCGATCAGCGCAACAACCTGCGATTTCAGGCTGGTATCATCATCCACCATGACAATGAGCTGATAGGGTGCTGTTTTAAGGAAGCTACGTAGCGTTTCCGGTGTCTGGACGATGGGGTAATCCAGATAACGGGCAGGAAAAATCATCGCATTGTCATGCTGATCGAACTTCACTTCGGACTGAAACAGTGTTTTATACTGCGCCACATCATCCGGCTCTGAAAATGTGAAGTAAGCGGCTTTCAAATCAAGGCGCGTGCCCAACAACCAGCAGAGGAAATGGTGCCACATCGACAGCGAGGTTCTGATCCTGGCATGGGATTCACCTTCTAGCAGCTCCTCCATCGTCGTGCCAGACGCATCGGTTGTGGTAAAGGAAACTTTTGCATAGCGCCCCTTACGCACCAGAAATGGTTTAACCTGAGTTCCACGGCAGATCTCATGAAAATCACTAGCGCGATAGATCGCTTTTTCCAGAGTAGTGCAGTGAATAAGACAGTGACACATCATACGGAAAGTACCGTTAGGTAACTTACCGCCACTCAACATGCCAAAGTATTCATCTTGCGCGATGTAATAAATACGTTGATACAGCAGACCAAACTTATCCGCAGGAAAGTCTGTCTGGGTATCAATCTCTTTCGGGTCTATCCCGACATAGTTGAGCAGCTCATCAACACTAAAGCCCTGCTCTTCAACTAACTGCAGCAGATGACGGACATAACCCGTCGGCACTGTAATTTTACGTTCCATAATTCAGTTTCCTGAGGTTGTTTAATCAATGAAACGCATTTCCCTCTTTTATTCTTGAACGGATTTGTCATATTAATCAAGCCCGCGAGAACAATTTTGTTAATAATATTGGCGGCTATTGTTATTGAGGGTTTTTGCAGACAATTAGAATATTATTGCCAATCATGGGTTCAGAGCCCCTAAAACCGGTTTTCTCTAGGATTTACCCTGAGATCGGTCTATTCTGGATTTAGTGATTCATGCGCCACTTACAAAAATAACTATGGCTAGGTGAACGAAATGGCAATAAAAAAACGGGTTTTGCAACGCAACAAAATCCACCATCCGATGTTCAAACGTCGGGTACTTCCAATTCTTGTTGGCAGCGCGCTCAGCTGCAGCTATGCAAATGCAATCGAATTTAACCTTGGTGAGATAGAGGGACGTTTCGACTCCCAAATTTCCGTAGGTGCCAGCTGGAGAATGGATGACCCTTCGTCTGACCTGATTTCTGTGCCAAATGGTGGCAACAGCTCAGGTTCAGGCAGCTATGATGATGGAAACCAGAACTTTACCAAAGGCGAAACGTTCACCCAAATAGTAAAGGGCGTACATGATCTGGAACTGAGAAAAGATAACATCGGTTTCTTTGGTCGAGCTAAATACTGGTACGATGCCGAACTTGATAATGGATCTCGCTCCCATGGTCACTCACCTAACGGCTACACCCCCGACACAGAGTTAGATGATTCTGATTTTAATGATTTCTCCAAATTCTCAGGCTTTGAAGTTTTGGATGCATATTTCTTCGGTGCATTTGATATCGGCGAGAAGCCACTCGACGTTCGCCTGGGTCGTCAGGTAGTAAACTGGGGTGAGAGCACCTTTGTTCAGGGCGGTCTTAACTCAATCAACCCATTTGATGTTAACGCTTTCCGCCGCCCAGGTGCTGAAGTTAAAGAGGGCTTACTGCCGGTAAATATGGCATTTGCATCCCTGGGTGTTACTGACAACCTAAGCGTGGAAGGTTTCTACCAGATTGAGTGGGAACCTACTGCAGTTGATGGCTGTGGTACTTACTTCTCTAATATAGATTTTGCGGCAGAAGGCTGTAATGGTATTCGCATACCACTACCTCTGAATGACCAACAGTATTTCAACCCTGGCACCTCCTCTGCTGTTCTTGGTTTTGACCCAGTGATCTACCGGAATGAAGAAGGCAGAAGAGAGGCTGACGATGATGGTCAGTTTGGCATCTCCGCGCGCTATTTCGCAGAGAACTTAAACGACACAGAATTTGGCTTCTACTTTTCTAAGTATCATAGCCGCCTTCCTGTCACCAGTGCTGTTAATACCCAAACAGATTTAGCAACATTTGGGGCCACAGCTGTCGGCGCAGGTAATGCAGCAGCTGCAGCAGTCTTGGGTGCAGGAGGCTCTCTGGCACAAGCACAGGCAGCTGCCGCACAGGCAGGCCAGATAGCAGGTATCAGTACACTGGTAGATACCACTTATTTCATCAGTTATCCGGAAGATATCGAGATGATTGGTATGAGTTTTAATACCAACATTGGAGATATTGCCTGGTCTGGTGAGATCAGTCACAAACGTGATGTACCTATTCAGATCAATGGTCCGCTACTGGTAGCCGCTATTCTGCAGCAATACGCAGGTGGTTCTGGTAATGCTGCTGCCGACAAATTGGTAGCCGATGCGGGTACCGGTGGAACAATCTATGGCTACAGTGAGCTAGATGTAACTCAGGTACAAACCAGCTTTATAAAATTCTATGACCAAGTGCTGGGTGCTAGCCGTTTAGCATTGATTGGTGAACTAGCATGGACTCATGTCCACGGACTAGATGAAGACGCTAATGCGCTTAAGTATGGCCGTAACGGCGCCTTCGGTTACGCAGCTGGAGATACTGAAGGTTTTGTAACTCAGGACTCCGTTGGTTATGTGCTGCGTGCGAATCTGACTTATCCGAATGCGTTTGCTGGTGTAAATCTTTCACCACAGATCAGTTTCAGACATGGTATTGATGGTTATGGTCCACAGCCAGGTCCTGCATTCAATGAAGATGAAAAGACTCTGGGCCTGAGCCTAACAGCTGATTATCTGAATAAATATAGCGTTTCACTGTCTTACACCGATTACTTTGGTGGCAAGTTCAACTCCCTTGAAGACCGTGACTTTATCTCACTCAGCGCAAGCGTTTCATTTTAATTATCAGCAGACAGATGGAGAGATCATCAATGTTTAACACTAAAAAATTGCTGCTGAGTACTGCACTAGTTGTTGCCTCTAGCTCTTTGTATGCAGCAACGACAGCAGAAGAAGCGGCCAAATTAGGCACCAGTTTGACACCAGTAGGCGCTGAAAAAGCGGGTAACGCTGACGGTTCCATTCCGGCATGGAATGGCGGTTTAACAGGAGCCGGTGACCGCTACACTAACCCGTTTGCCAGCGAAACACCGCTATTCACAATTACTGCTGCTAATGCGGATCAGTACAAAGCTAATCTAACTCCGGGCCAGATGGCGATGCTGAAGAAATACGACACTTTCAGTATTCCTGTTTACCCATCGCACCGAACCGCAGCAATGCCGCAGGAAGTTTATGACGCGGCAAAAGCGAATGCGACTTCAGCGAATCTTACGGACGATGGCAATGGCCTGAGTGGTTTTGCAACGGCTATTCCATTCCCAGTTCCTGCGAATGGTCTGGAAGTGATCTGGAACCATATGACTCGTTACCGTGGTGGCTCCCTAGAGCGTACGTTTGTGCAAGTTCCAGTTCAGGCTAATGGCAGCTTCACGCCAGTGAAGATCAACGAAAAAATGTCCTGGCCAACTCACCTTGAAGGTGGCGCAAATCCAGAGAAGGATGAGAACATTCTGTTCTACTTTGTACAACAGGTTAAAGCACCTGCCCGACTCACAGGTAACGTGCTACTTGTTCATGAAACCATTAATCAGGTAACTCAGCCACGCCAGGCATGGACATACAACGCAGGTCAGCGCCGTGTTCGTCGTGCTCCTCAGATTGCTTATGATGCTCCGGGTACAGCAAGTGATGATCAGCGTACAACAGATAACCTTGACCTGTTCAACGGTGCGCCTGATCGTTACAACTGGAATCTGGTTGGTAAACAGGAACTGTACATCCCGTACAACAGCTTCAAACTGGCTGATCGTGGACTCAAGTATGAGGACATCCTTAAGCCGGGTCATATGAACCCAGAGCTTACTCGTTACGAACTGCACCGCGTATGGAAAGTGGAAGCAACTCTGAAAGAAGGTGAGCGCCACATCTATGCTAAGCGCACCTTCTATATTGATGAAGATACCTGGCAGATCGCTGTAGTTGATCACTACGACGGCCGTGGTGAGCTATGGCGAGTAGGTGAAGCTCACCAGTTCCAGTATCGCGATGCAAATGTGCCATGGCTTACTGCAGAAGCACTGTATGACCTTCAGTCTGGCCGCTATCTGGTAGGTAGCCTGACCAATGAAGAGGGTAATGGCTTCGACTTTACCGGACGCTTCAAACATAAAGATTTTACTCCACAGGCAATTCGTCGCCTGGGAAAATAGGATCCTGAAAGGAATCAGATCCAGCAAGATGGTAAAGAAACCAGCAAATATGTCCCGCGATGTTCTGCATCGCGGGCTTTTCTATTTTGAGCTTTCCTAATTCCTCTTTCCTAATTACTCTTTCCTAATTCTTCAGAGGCGAGGATAATAAGCAGATTCTCCACCCTTCAGTAATAGGTTTCCCCATGGCCGAGATCGGCAAGTACAACACTCTTGAAGTTACTAGAAAGAAAGATTTTGGTGTTTATCTGGATGCAGGTGAACTGGGCGAAATCCTTTTACCAAAACGCTACTGCCCTGAAGATCTGGAGATAGGCGATTCCATTCGCGTTTTTGTTCATCTGGATACTGAAGACTATCTGATTGCCACAACAGAAAAGCCGTATGCCATCGTTGATGAGTTCGCGATGCTTAAGGTAACAGCGGTTAATGATGTCGGTGCTTTTCTAGATTGGGGGCTATCTAAGGACGTTCTTTTACCTTTCAGCGAGCAGCGTCAGCGCCCTGTAGAAGTTGGCAAGCGTTATCTGGTGCGCCTCTATATTGATAAAAACACCAATCGTATTGTCGCTTCGACAAAGATTGATAAGTTTCTGGATAACACTCCTCCCCGCTATAAGCAGGGTGAAGAGGTGCAGCTGGTCATTGCAAACCGTACGGACTTAGGCCAAAAAGCAATTGTTAACCACCAGCACTGGGGCATGCTTTTCAAAAGTGATTTGCTGAAAACCGTATATCCTGGTCAGAAGTTTAAGGGTTATATCAAAGAAGTTCGCCCAGATGGCAAGATCAATCTGTCAATGCAAAAGCAAGGTTACGGCAAGGTAGTAGATACTGCAGGTGAGATTCTGAATATGCTCAATGAGCAGGATGGTTATATCACCATCAATGACAAGTCATCTCCGGAACTGATCTATAAATATTTTGGCATCAGTAAGAAAGCGTTCAAGATGGCTGTTGGAGCCCTGCTGAAGCAAGGAAAGATTACAACAGAACCCGGTGGAATACGCTTGAAGGATTAGAGCACGAAGAAAACAGGGGACAGATTTAAATCTGTCCCCATTCAAGTTTCTATCTATGGAAGGTTAGCTAGCAATCCAAGCTTCCAACTCATCTGCACTCCCAATCAACTCCCCATCAACGAAAACCTGTGGTGTAGTGCCACGACCTGTTACTGCTTGCAGTGAACTGAAGCTAACACCGTTGCTACCCAGTTCAATCTCTTCGTACTTGTAACCATTTTGCGCTAACGCATTTTTGGCACGTGTACAGTGTGGGCAGCCCGGCTTACTGATAACGGTTACACGTTTCGGCTGCACTGCATTTGGATTGATGTAATCCAACATTGTGTCTCCATCAGAAACCTGGAACGGGTCGCCTGGCAGATCTGGCTCGATAAACATCTTATCGATCACACCATCTTTCACCAGCATAGAGTAACGCCATGTACGCTTACCGAAGCCCAGATCCTGCTTATCGACTAACATACCCATCGCTTCACTGAACTCACCATTACCATCTGGCAGGAACGTGATATTTTCAGCCTTCTGATCTTCTGCCCAAGCATTCATCACGAATGTATCGTTCACCGACAAACAGATAATGTCATCAACACCATTCTCGGCAAATACCGGTGCCAGCTCGTTATAGCGTGGCAGGTGTGTGCTGGAGCAAGTTGGTGTGAAGGCCCCCGGCAGCGCGAAAACAATCACATTCTTCCCTTTGAATAACTGATCTGATGTTACATCCACCCAGTCGTTACCCTGACGAGTGTGGAAAGTAACTTGTGGAACATTCTGGCCTTCGCGATTCTCTAACATGATCTAATTCCTCAGTATCGTTGTCTGGTTAGCGTTCCCTGACGCTGTTGGAATAACTATACAAACCGGAACAAAATAAGAGAAATTAAATAAAACCAACAAATCGATTAAGAAAAACTATTTATAATAGTCAGGCTGTTTCTAAAGGGGAATATACCAGGCAGAAAGAGAGAAACTGATCGAATGGCATCGGCTTACCCAAATGGTAGCCTTGTATGAAATCACAGCCATATGAACTTAGAAGGTCCAATTGCGCTTGATCTTCTACCCCTTCTGCAACCACTTTAATGCCGAGGGTCTGGCCCATTTTTATAATCACTTCCACCAGCGTTCTGTCCTGTTCATCATCCATGACATCTTTGACAAAACTTCGGTCAATCTTAAGATAATCTACAGGATAGTGGCGTAGATAGTTGATAGCAGAATAGCCAGTACCAAAATCATCGATAGAGAATGCAATACCACTAGCACGCAGAGTGTTTATCTTCTCCAACTGACTTTCCACACCACCCATTAACAAGGATTCAGTAATCTCAAACACGACTCTGCTGGTATCTATATGATATTTTTTCAACGTGTTTAACCAGCGCTGATCAACATTTCTCCCCTGAAACTCAGCAACAGAGCGGTTGATTGATACCTGAACATCAACACCTTTCTCAGCCATTTTGTTCAACAAATGGCAGGTTTCTTCGAGGATCCAATCCCCTAGATTGCAGATAGCCCCCGTGTGTTCAGCAATCGGAATAAACTCTATCGGAGAGACGAGCCCCTTCTTAGGATGGTTCCAGCGAACAAGGGCCTCGCATTTAGAGATACTTTGCTGCTCCAGATCCATAATCGGCTGGAAATAGAGTTCAAACTCACCATGGCGTAATCCATCGAGAATCTCATTGTGGACCTGGACGTGGCGTTTCACCTCCTGACTCAACTGCTCGTTGAAGAAGAAGATACGATTTTTCCCTGCACGTTTAGCCTCGTACATCGCTCTGTCGGCATTCTGCAGCAAAGCTTCCAAATCTTGTCCATCTTCTGGAAATATTGCGATGCCAAGGCTATGGGTTACTGAAAGATGCCGCCCCTGGATAGGGTAAGGCTCACCCAGTTCCATCTGCAGCTTTTCTGCCAATAGTTCCGCTTGAGTGGCCGTTTCAATGTCTTTGAGCACAATAACAAATTCATCACCCGCCAGACGGGCCAACAGATCATCACTACGCACAATGCTACTCATGCGATCAGCAAACAGGCGTAATAACTCATCCCCCGCATGGTGCCCCCAGTTATCATTCACCTCTTTGAAATAATCAAGATCGATGAAGAACAGGGCAAACTTATGTTGATGGCGTTGATGCTCGTGAATCGTAGCTTTTAACTGCTGCGTAAAATGGTATCTATTGGAGAGATTGGTCAAACCATCGTAGTTAGCACGGTAATTAGCCGTTTCTATGGCAATTAATTTCTCACGGTAGTTGGTAGAGATTAGATAACTCGCCATGGCTATTACAAGGCTGACCAGTATTGCAACAAACCAATATGAGAAATAATGACTTTGATCTACCTGCCAACCGTTATTGGAACTGGCAGCAATCTGCCAGCGACCTGACGGAAGTATCACATCAACCATTACCGCATCAGCGGTAAATGTTTTTTCAGATCCATAAAAAACATCGCCCTCTTCACCCAGACCATTATGTCCACGGATCGCGATATTCAATCCCCAGAGGTTTTCTGCAATACCAGCCTGTTCAAAAAGCATCTGGTCACGGATAACCCCTGTTATTACCCCCCACAACTGATCTCGGTTTTCGCCAATAAATACAGGCACACGTACAACAAGTGCAGTATTGCCCTGAACTAACTTCACCGGACCGGCAATAATGATCTCATTCTTATCGATGGCTTCCTGAATTACAGCCATCTGCTGAGGCACAGTCCGGTAGTCCAGACCTAAGGCTCGCTCATTGCCTTGCAGTGGATAGATATTGGTAATAACGAGGTCCGGCGCTAAGCCCAGATGGCTGATGCTTAACTGGGATTGGAGGTACTCTTGCGCGAGACTTTCAAATTCGCTTTGAGTGATATCCGAGTTGATGGCTATTTCCGCTTTAAGCCCGCGAAGTACAACTAAGTGAGAGTTAATTTCACCTTCAAGTCTGGCTCCAAGTGTGAGCAGATTTACAAAGGCTTCATGCTTGATATTTTCTCGGATACGCGAAAACTCATGATTAATAAATAACCCTGAGAGAAAAAGGACAAAACAGAATAATGCCAAAGCAAAACTGAATGGGCGCCCTGTTAGTTGCTTAAAGATCCGATGAAACATCTACACTCAACAGCTGCCAAATTTAAGACCATAGTAACAGTTTTATATTACAGAAAAACACCCGAACAGCAGGGCTTTATTCCCGGAGATTCTATGCATCAAGTATCCAGAACTTCATGTTCAGTTTCGGCTGCGGCATACAGCAAGCAATCACTTAGGGCGATATCCGGTCTCGTGGTAATCATAAACAGTTTCAAGCGTTGTGCTGTGAGAAGCTGATTACCTTTTACTTCAAAGTATTTGTCCCGGACATCACAACCATGAGCATCATGCACCCTCAAGCAATCAGCACCTTGCCTACCACCCAGCCAGCCAATAAGCTGCCCTCTTTCCACGGTCCCAAAGTTACATTTATCCAGTTCGGAAGGAACTGTCAGATCGGTACCCAACACATAGCTATCTGCGTATGCGACTACTGACTCCTGATCCAATTCTAAACGTATCGGATGCCTATAAAGGTCCATATGGTGCCCATGCTCAAGCTCCATGACCTGTTCCTGATAAAGATATTTCTGTAGCCCTTTCCAGGCGACACCATCCGATCCATCATCCTGTGCACCACCACACTCTATTGTGACAACAGGGCAACGGCGGCTTGTGGTTTCCATTAATGCTCCTAATCGCAGATCTGTAATCACCAGACGATCACAGAACAAGGACACCAAAGCTTCGTGAACAGCGTTTTCGTAGACCACTACCCCAAAGTCAGGGCTGTGCCCGGAGGTATTGTGAATATCGATAATGCACTCAGGCTGGTAATCAGAAAAGATATCCAAGATCTCTTCCGCAATTTTTCCTGGTTCATCAGAAAATGGAGGAAAAAAACAACGATTCATATCCCTCTGCCCAGGAAAGACCCTATGTCGGAACATCTGTTCTTCAATTGCGGCAGGAATGGCCGGAATAAAACAAAGAATATTGCAGATCGGTTTTTCACCGCTTTTCAACCAACGGTGAAACGCCCTTAAACCCGATGGTTCATTCCCATGTAGCAGAGTAACAATACCCCGGGTACGATCAGCCTGTTGCCCTTCCACAAAGATCATTACTGCGTCAGCCATCTCCTTGATAAAGGCTTCGGCGCTGTCCAGTAACTCATCGGGTGTGGGGTTAATCAATTTTTTCATCAGTACACCTAACGCTCGTCCCGATTGACCCATTCTGAAACGGGAACATTCTCTGCTGAATAATCCATATAACGCTGCATCATCCGGGTAAGCGCAGCATGATCGGGCATCTTACGAACTAAACGCTGGAACTCACGGCGTTGCCACAACGCACCTGTCATTCCGCTATTAATACGTTGCTTCATAATGACAAGATAATAATCCGCTTCCTTATCATCAACTCCTAATTCTTTAAGTCCCTTGTATGCTATAGGGATAATCTCTTCGGCAATAGACAACACCGATTTTTTTACCAGCCCCCCTACCCGGTTGAGGTCAGGCCACATTAGGTCCGCATTAACCCCTCTCTCTGCGGCAAGATAAAAATTACGCGCCAAGGTTGTAAAAGGCATTGCAGGAATAATTTCATCCATCTGTTCCTGCAAGCCTTTGGCAACACCCAGAGCAAACGCTGCATTGGTAACCATGTCACAGGGCGTAGGCCCGGCAGGAAGCGCCCGCATCTCAACGCGTACATGCCCGCCATCATGAGAATCGTACACGGCTCTATTCCAGGGCCAGACTGTACCCGTATGTAGACACAACTCGTTTAATTTAGGAGTTTTCCCCTGCTTTATTAGTGAAGCAACATCCTCCTCACTTACTACAGGCAGAATAGGTTCATATAACCGCACAGATTCAGCAAACAGCTCATAAGCACCCTCTCTTACCCAACCATTGCCAAAATCAACTCTGGAAGGCAGCCCCCGATCACACTCATCATGCGACCGGCCATCAATCGCCTGTCTAAATAGCGGTATACGTGTTTCATGCCATAGTTTATGACCGAGCATAAATGGCGAATTAGCAGCTAGAGCCAAGACAACCGGAGTAACCAGCTGTAATGCATTAAAGGTACAGGCGAAACGCTCAGGATTCACTCTGAAATGAACCTGCATTGAACTATTCGCCCCTTCCAGGGTTACATCATTGGAGCGTAAGGATATTGGAGGGTCGCCATCAATTTTGATACAAAACATCCCTCCTCTTAATCGCTGCAACGCTTTGGTTAAAGCAAAAAATCGGGACTCATCGGTCATCACCTGCAAGCCAAAATCACTTCGTTTCAGTGTTGGTAGAATGCCGATAGGCAGGGCTCTGCCCTGCTCTTCTTGCAACTGGGAGGTGACCAGTTCAATGGCATACTTCATCTCCTCTTCAAGGCGAGTAAAAGGCGTTCCAGCGGCAGGGACAGGGGTTAAATTGTATTCAAGGTTAAAGCGATTCAGCTCAAGCGCCAGCTGCTTATGATCACAACGGGAGATAACCTCTTTATTCAACAGCAGTGGGCGTGCTTGTTGATCGATAAGATATAACTCCAGCTCTGCGCCAATGGAGGCAGAGCCAACTCCAAAATCAGGTTGGGATAATAAGCACTTTAAGCCCTGGAGATTCTCCAGCAACTTTTCCTGAAAGTGCTGATAATCCTGCTCAGAAAATTTTTCCGATGCTATTTCCTGTCCCATACAGTCATAAACCCCTTCTAGCTCTTATAGTTAAGATTAGTAAGGGGCAGACAGATCTACCACCTTAGAGTGTGAACTAATTCATCTAAACACCCACTAAGTAAAGACAGCCCAATTCTGGTACAATTCTGAACAATTGTTCATAAAGCGTACATAAAAATGCGCTATAATGAAGTTTCCTTCTGCTGAATTTCAGCCGGGAATACTTGTAAGCAAAGTAAGAAGTAAGTGGTAGTACTATGGAAAACAACATCTCATTAGGTCTGACACAGCCGTTTGCGGCTCCTCGTACTAGCGGTCTGGAATCTTCAAACCGACAAGGTTCAGCTGTGGATCAGCTATTGTCACCGCAAGCACCATCTCAGGTAGCCCGTACTGAAGAGATTCCATCTACCAGCCAAGTTCAGCAGGTCCAAAACCAGCCTGAACTGCGAACTAATCAAACAAACAATGCCGAGCAGGCTCCGGAAGCTCGTCAGCAGCAGATTGAAAGCTTCCTGTCTGAACTGACAGGCCAAGATGCTGAGAACTTCCGAGGCATTGATGTTGAGTCTGCCCTAGAGATTCAAGAAAGTTTCCGTAATCGCCCAGAAAACGAACCTCAGCAGACAGAATCATTCGCTGAGGCACCGGCTGCGTTCAATTCACCTGATGAAGTTGCTGCACAGGATCCGCAGAACCCTGATCAGCAGCTACAACAGCGCTTACAAGATCGCTTATCTGACCGTATTGCAAACGATCCAGGCACCGAATTCCCACAGCTGATCCAAACTGCAGTCTGATTATAACTGCAGTTCTTCCTATTACAGCTTTGTCAGAGCGGCAAGAGAGCGGCAAGAGCCGCGTTAATGAATGCTTATCTAAAAATTTGAAACTTTCAGTCATTCACACACTCTAACCCTGCAATTGCCAACTTGAAGGAAGAGTGCATGTCTGCTCAGCCATTACCTTTCTACCATTCATTGCGTTTCCAAATGGGATTAGCAGTGGTTGTTCTACTTTGCCTACTGGCGGCAAATACTTTGTTTTCCTTCAACAGCGAAAACCAACGCAGACAGGATTATGTTGCTCTACAAAGCTCCGGCAACATTCAGCAGTTATTCAAAGCTCTAATTAAACAAAGCTCTCAATACGCAATGGATGCGCCACGGGACTGGGAAACCTATTTCCGTGATCTGGGCATGTATGGGCAGGATTTACGGAACATCATTCGCGGACTCGATGAAATGATACCCCAGCTGCACAATCAGCCAGAGGCACTGGAACAATGGACAGAATACTCTGCACAGATTGCCGAAACTATCGGAGATCCGAACGAACCCAGACTAGAAGCTGTAGCCCTCTGGGTTGTAGAGCATAAGGCACAGCTATCTGGCTTATCAGATCAGATCGGCACTACGACTCACGAACTGCTTCGCCAGCAGCTGGAACAGCAAAGGCAAGTGAATATATCTCTTTTAGCGCTCTCTACCTTAATCGGCTCGATTACACTCATCTCTTTGCACCGGGTTTTCAGCCGCCCTCTGAGAAATATTTTGCAGCGCCTGCAGAATTTGGCACATGGCGAGCTAACAGAAGATGAACAGGTTCAATCCAGAAATGAGATGGGCACTATTTATAGTGCCATTGATGAATTATCACAAAACCTGAAAACCACGTACAAACTTACCAGTAGTGTTAACCAGGCAACTACTATCGATTCAGCCCTATGCTTCGTATACGAAGAGTACAAACAACTTCTACCTATAGATGCCGTTTGCCTGATCCATCAAAGCAACGATAGGCAATCGCTGGTACTTGATCGAATCCACAGTGACGGTAATCTGCAATTAGAAACTAATGCTGAATTTTCACTGCAAGACTGTACTCTTAGCAGCGCGCTGCAAGAATCTGAGATGTTGCTACTCCAACAGCAAGCTGATTGGGATTGCCAGCACTCTGAATTGAAAACCTATCTGATGAGTTCAGGACTGAACTCGGCTCTGTTTATCCCTTTTAACAATCAAAGTGGAACCCTGCTGCTCTTTGCCAGCAAGCAGCCTACTGCCTTTACCGAAAAGCACCTGCAGCTATTGAAAAATGCAGGTGGGCAGCTACAGCATGCTTTTGAAAAAACAGAGCTTGTTGAGAATTTGGTTATCTCTGCAGTGAGTGGCTTGTCGAAACTAGCGGAAAGCCGTGACCCGGAAACGGGGGATCACCTGACGCGCATGTCTTTATATTCCATGATCCTTACCGAAGAACTGGAAAAATCGGGGCCTTATCAACATCTGATCGATAGCCGCTATGTAAGAGATATTCTGCGTTTCTCTCCGATGCACGACATCGGCAAAGTAGGTATCGCTGATAGCATTCTGCTAAAACCCGGGCGACTCGAACAGACCGAACGAACTGAGATGGAACTTCATCCAACAATTGGAGGCGAAGTACTCAAACGCTGTGAAGAGCAACTCAATGCCAGCGGACATTCAATGTTTAAGATAGGGATAGAGATTGCCGAAGGTCATCACGAAAAATGGGACGGTAGCGGTTACCCAAACGGTTGGAAAGCACAAGAGATACCCCTTTCTGCCCGAATTGTTGCCGTTGCCGATGTATTCGACGCCCTGACATCCAAGCGACCTTACAAAGAGGCCTGGCCGATAGAGAAAGCATTAAAGATGTTTGATGAAGAAGCAGGAAAACACTTTGACCCAGAAGTCATAAGTGCCTTCCATCGTTCACTACCTAGAATATTGGAAGTGTATGAACGCCTCAAGCATGTATAACATCGGTTAGCAGTTCAGTTATAACTTCAGAGACAGGGCTGCCTCTATTCGAAAACAACCCTGTCACGCCCCTCAGCTTTTGCAGTATAAAGGTTGTGATCAGCTCGATTTAGCACTGAGGGGAAACTCTCTTCAAAGCCCCGTTGAGCAACCCCAGCACTTATAGTCAGATTAATATCATGCGCAAACTGCAGCTTATTGACTAACATTCTTATTCTTTCGGTAAGCTGCAATACAGGCTCAATAGACTCCGCAAGCATCAAGATAACAAACTCTTCGCCACCATAACGTACTGCCAGATCCTGCGGACGAGTATTTTCATGCAAAACCTTACCGACTGCTTCAAGCACATCATCACCAAAATGATGCCCAAAATTATCGTTAATAAATTTAAAGTGGTCTAAATCCAGAAAGATCACATACAGGTGATTATCCTCGTTACGCTTATCCCGACTAATAAAGCTATCTTCAGATTCATTCAGATAACGTCGACTAAACAAACCAGTAAGCGGATCTTTGATCGCCATATCCTTGATTACAGTCGTACTACGTTTTGCGAATAAAACAGAAATTAAGACCATTAATAGCACAGCGGCAAGGATTAATTTAGCCGCCTGTATTGCCAGCTGATTCTTCTGTTCAGCAACCTCGTCCAGATAGATGCCTGTACCGATCACCCAATCCCAAGGCTCAAAATAAGCAACATAAGAAACTTTAGGGTATGCAGTGTCATCACCACCCGGTTTCGGCCACATATAATCTACCCAACCACCACCTGCATGGGCTGCTATAACAAATTCATTAAAGAGATATAGTCCATTTACATCTTGAACTGTCGAGAGATCAATCTGCATCAACTCTGGCTTAACCGGATGCATTACCATATTCCCTGAACTATCGTTAACCCAGTAATAGCCTTCATGGATATGACGGGAGGAACTCAGAGCCTGTAACGCAATTGCTTTTGCGTCCTCTTCACTTAGTTCCCCTTTACTACTCAACTCGTAAAAACCTTTAGTCATCGCTAACCCCGCAGTAGTTAGATCCTGACTCTCTTCTTTTTTAAGCTGATAATAGATATCTGTAAAAGCAGTGAAAAAAAGGAAAGTAAGCAGCAGCATGCTGAAGAGACTCACTAATCCCATCAAGCCAAACTGACGCCCAATATCTGAACTAAGATAAACTTTCACAACGGAACCTCCTTCGCATGAAGAAGTAAAGTCCTTTTGAATATATCCCTATCCCATAATAACTGCTCATAATACTTGCATCATGATAACGATCACTTCACCTGCGGATTACTTTAATACAAAGTAACGCAGTTGATACACATCAAAGAGTTTTAAGTAATAAAAAAGGCGCATTAAGCGCCCTTTAAAATAGATTCCTGTTAGTAGAATAATTAAATCTCTGCTGCAAGACGAGTTCCTTGATTGATCGCCCGCTTCGCATCCAATTCAGCAGCAACATCAGCACCGCCAATCAGATGCACTGTTTTACCGATCTGCTCTTCCAGCTCTCGACGCGGTTCCTGACCTGCACAGATGATGACATTATCTACTTCCAGCAGTTTCGGTTCACCGTCAACCAGCAGATGCAGACCATCATCATCAATCTTTTGGTAGTCGCACTTATTGAGCAGGTGAACACCTTTTTTCACCAGATCAGCACGGTGTATCCAGCCTGTTGTTTTACCCAAACCTGCGCCTACTTTGGTTTTCTTCCGCTGCAACAGATAAACCTCACGGGCGGCTGGCTCAAAATCAGACTGCATATTTTCTACACCACCACGCGCTTCCATACTCATATCTACGCCCCACTCCTGCATAAATGCGGGAATGTTCAGGCTGGTTGATTCGCCTTGATGCACCAGGACTTCTGAGATATCGAAACCGATACCCCCCGCACCAATGACAGCCACCTTCTGGCCTACCTGAGCACCGTTCATTACATCAAGATAAGTCAGTGCTTTTGGATGACCCTCACCCTCAATACCCGGTTTACGCGGTGTAATACCCGTAGCCAGAATCACTTCGTCAAAGTCTGAGTCATCCAGCATATCAGCCGTTACCGGTGTATTCAGTTTCAACTCAACACCGGTTAACTCAATCTGTTTGCCGAAGTAGCGCAGGGTTTCATAAAACTCCTCTTTACCCGGAATCCGTTTCGCCACATTAAACTGGCCACCGATCTGATCAGCAGCATCAAACAGGGTTACCTTGTGTCCACGCTGTGCAGCTGTAGTAGCAAAAGCCAGACCCGCAGGGCCAGCACCAATCACTGCCAACTTTTTAGTGTGAGTCGCAGGTGCGATAACCAACTCCGTTTCATGACAAGCACGCGGGTTTACCAGGCAGCTTGTTAGCTTGCCTGCAAAAACATGATCCAGACATGCCTGGTTACAACCGATACAGGTATTAATCTCATCTGCTCGATCTTCTTCTGCTTTAACCACAAACTCAGGATCAGCCAAGAATGGGCGCGCCATAGACACCATATCCGCATCTCCCCGCGCCAATACTTCTTCAGCCACATCCGGCATATTGATACGGTTGGATGTGATCACAGGTACGTTCAATGCTTTACGTACTTTTGCGGTTACCCATGTAAATGCTGCACGCGGCACTTTTGTAGCGATGGTTGGGATACGTGCTTCATGCCAACCAATACCCGTGTTGATAATGGTTGCGCCTGCTTCTTCAATTGCCAGGCCCAGCTTTACGATCTCATCATAGCTGCTACCACCCTCAACCAGATCGAGCATTGAGAGGCGGTAAATAATAATAAAATCAGTACCTACCGCTTCACGAACACGGCGTACAACTTCCAACGGGAAACGGATACGGGCATCGTATTCACCGCCCCACTCATCGTCACGTTTGTTAGTACGGGCTGCGATAAACTGGTTAATCAGGTAACCCTCTGAGCCCATGATCTCAACACCGTCATAACCTGCTTCTTTAGCCAGAGAGGCACAACGCACGAAATCGCTAATCTGTTGTTCAATATCCTCATCGCTCAGCTCCTTAGGTGGGAAAGGATTGATCGGTGCCTGAACTGGAGAAGGGGCTACAGGCTGAGGGTTATAAGCATAACGACCAGTATGCAGAATCTGCATACAGATTTTGCCACCCTCTTTGTGTACTGCCTCGGTTACCATTTTGTGATTAGCCACATCGTCTGCTGATGCCATCTGTGCGGCGTGACCGTGTACCGCTCCCTCTTTATTCGGGCCGATACCACCAGTCACAATCAGAGCCACCCCACCTCGGGCACGCTCTGCATAAAACACTGCCATGCGTTCAAAACCATTTGGTGCCTCTTCCAGCCCAAGGTGCATTGATCCCATCAGAACCCTGTTTTTCAGGATAGTAAAGCCAAGATCCAGAGGCTCAAGAAGATGTGGGTATGGGGTAGTCATAATTCTGCTCTCGTCGTAATTCTTTTATTGTTGTTCTGCTTTCTGCAGAGGGGCCGTAATTGCGCGCAAACCATCAAATTCCGGTGCTTTACCGGACATCTTCGCGGTGAAGGTTTGCATCATATCGTTTGGCTGGAACATACCTGACTGCCAGGTCGCCATATAACTCAGGCTATCTGCCACACTATGATCACGAGCGTAATTGATCATCTGTTTACAACCCGTGACGGCTAGAGGGGACTGTGCTGCAATCTGTTGTGCAGTTCTCATAACCCCTTCCAGCATTTCATCTTGAGAGGGATAAACCTGATTAACAAAGCCTGCCGCCAAAGCCTCAACTGCAACAAACTTACGGGCAGTATAGGCCAGCTCACGGGCTAGCCCTGGAGCGATTAGTCGCGGAAGACGCTGTAGCGTTCCAAGATCAGCGGTCATACCAAGCTCAGTCTCTTTGACTGTGAAATATGCATCTTCTGTGCAGAAACGCATATCGGTTGCACATACCAGATCCAGTGCGCCACCGATGCATCCACCTTGTACTGCACTGATCACAGGGAATCTCACCTCTTCCAGAACGTTAAAACACTCTTGTAGCTGGGTAACCAGGCGACGAATCGCTTCAGCTCTGCGACCTGCTTCACCACTGAACATCTGCGGGTCAGGTTGTGTAAAAACCTCCAGGTCCATCCCGGCACAGAAATGCTTACCTGTGGAGGAGATCACCAACACTCGG
The DNA here is from genome assembly GCF_024231755.1 of Neptuniibacter sp. Classification (GTDB taxonomy): domain Bacteria; phylum Pseudomonadota; class Gammaproteobacteria; order Pseudomonadales; family Balneatricaceae; genus Neptuniibacter. Next base: position 7,855 of record NZ_JAAEQH010000173.1, on the reverse strand, counting down.
GTTTGAGCTTCCACATCCAATTTACGGATCGCTTCTGGAAACTCTCTCCAAAAGGTTCGATTCATCGAGTTACGCTGATCAGGTCTGCTCAACTGCAGATGGGCAATATGGTTTTCCACACTCAGGGTGAATGTCTCGTAGCTCATACACATCTCTTTTTATTGGTTTAAGGTGATGAAAAAACAATCTAGACACCGTCAAGATAATCATCTATTTTGACACTGTCAAGATTGATTGTTAGATTGCCGCTCATGAGTAGATCTAAAAAACCCTATCATCATGGTGATCTGAGAGGATCACTGCTAAATGCCGCTACCGATCTGATTGCAGAAGGTGGCGTTGAAAACCTTTCTATCCGCAAACTGGCAGATAAAGTGGGCGTATCGCGTACCGCGCCATATCACCACTTTAAGGATAAGAACGAGCTGCTCTGCGCTATAGCAGAAAAAGGTTTTTTGAAGCAGGACTCTCTCGTCGAATCCATGGCCGAGCTGAAAGCAGCACTCTCAGCAACTGAGATGTTTGAACGCTACGTGCTGACTTACATCCAGTTTGCTGACGAAGAGAAAGAAACATACGACCTGATGTACGGGCGTGAGATCTGGAAATGCGGAGTCCCAACAGAATCTTTGCGTTCCATTTCTAAAGAGTGTTTCCGCAACTGGCTAAAATGGGTCGAGGTCTTACAAAAGGACGGAATTTTTGACCCTGAACAACCTACTCTGAGAGTTGCCCAATCCAGTTGGGCCGCCCTGCATGGGCTTTGCAGGCTGTTTAATGATGGCATCTACGTTGATCGCGACGATATTGAGGATATAGCTAAAAACACCGTACATATGTTGATCCGTCAGCACCAATAGAGATAAACCATGCCTAAAATTCAGTTCAGCCATGCCAACGGTTTTCCCGGCAGTAGTTATAACTATCTGTTCAGTCAGCTACCGGAATATGAAATCACCTATGTAGAAAAGATGGGTCACGGCGACTATCCCCTTAATGGCGACTTGCGTAACTATGCAGCAGAGCTCATTGAAGATATTGAGAACAGGCACGAAGCTCCAATTATCGGCATGGGCCATTCTGCTGGCGCCGTAGTCACCTTGATAGCTGCAGCTATACGCCCAGACCTGTTCCAGCATGTGATTCTGCTTGACCCGGTGCTTTTCAGTAAGCGTAAACGTTACGCGATGAAACTGCTCAAACCGATGGGACTGTTGGATAAAATCACGCCTGCAGCAAGAGCCTCAAAACGTCGTGCCCAGTTCGATAGCAGGGAGCAAGCTCGGGAGTATTTCAGTAAAAAGAGTCTGTTCAGATCATTTCATCCTGAATGCTTTAACGATTATATCGAACACGGCCTGACGGAAACTGAATCCGGGGTTGGGCTAGCCATATCCCCCGAAGTGGAAGCCGATATATTTCGAAATGTGCTGCTTGATGCACCTAAATGCCTGAAGAAAGTTAAAGGTAGCGTTATCTATGGCAAGAAGAGTGATTTGTTTGCCCGTAGCGATAAGAAATGGTGGCAGCGTAACTTTCCACATATGGAGCTAATCAGTTTTGATGGCGGCCATCTATTTCCTTTTGAACATCCGAAAAAAACTGTCCAATGCTTACAGGAAAAGATCCTCTCTAAGCTCCCGCTACGCTGATAACCTGAGCAAACAATAGCCAGAAGATATAATTATCTGTAATAGAACGTGACTCAACTCGGTACTATTACTAGAATTTTGAGTGAAGTGTACTTTTCAAGGTTGATATTATGCAGTTTCAGGATTATCTGACTATTCTCGCCAAGCGCGATGGCTCCGATCTTTATCTCACCACAGGGGCACCACCATGCGCTAAGTTTGAAGGGAAGCTCACTCCGCTGAGTAAAGAGCCTTATAAACCCGGCGAGATAGAAGCTATTGCAAACGAGCTTATGGATGAGCAGCAACAAGCCGATTTTGCCGAAAATCTGGAAATGAATCTGGCTTACTCGATCCCTAAAGTTGCACGTTACCGTATTAACATCTTTAAGCAACGTAACCAGTACTCCATCGTTGCCCGTAATATCAAAGCTGATATTCCTCAGATGGATACACTGGGTCTTCCGCCTATCCTGAAAGAAGTAATCATGGAAAAACGCGGATTGGTATTGTTTGTGGGCGCAACCGGCTCGGGTAAATCAACCTCACTGGCAGCACTGATCGATCACCGCAACCGTAACAGTGGTGGTCATATCATCACCATCGAAGACCCGATTGAGTTTGTCCACAACCACCGTAAATCTCTGATTAACCAGCGTGAAGTGGGCGTAGACACCCGAAACTTCCACAATGCTTTGAAAAACGCTCTGCGTCAGGCTCCGGATGTCATTCTGATTGGTGAGATCCGTGATCAGGAAACCATGGAACAGTGCCTGACCTATGCGGAAACCGGCCACCTCGCGATCTCAACTTTGCACGCTAACAACGCGAACCAGGCACTGGATCGAATTATCAACTTCTTCCCCCAGGCTAGGCACAAACAGATCTTCCACGACCTCGCTCTGAACCTCAGAGCTATCGTATCTCAGCGTCTTGTCCCAACCATTGATGGCAAACGCTGTGCAGCCATTGAGATTATGCTGGGCACCTCCCCCATTCAGGAAAAAATCATGAAGGGCGAGATTAAGGCGATCAAAGAGATCATGTCTACCTCCTCTGAGACCTCGGGCATGCAAACCTTTGATGACTCCCTGTTTTCACTCTTTAAGCAAGGAAAGATTACTCAGGATCAGGCGCTAATCAACGCAGACTCATCGAACGATATGAAACTGAAAATGAGCCTGAACAGCTCCGATGATAAAGCGGAACAGGACAAGCCGAAAGAGCCGGAAGTTCATCTGGATGATGATCCACTGGCAGGTTTGAAGCTGCTGGATGAGGATGAAGAGGTTTAAGACTATCGGTAGTAGATAACTCTATTTACTGGAGATATCTACTACAGATACGAACCAGGCCAACTGCATTCAGGGCCTAAATGGTCTCACATACATAATCTATAGAACTGCTTTTAGCAGCATACATAGCTTTGTCAGCAACTCTAAGTAAGCTCAGCAGGTTATAGTCAGAATCAGTTATGGCGATACCTACACTGCAGCTACAGCTTTTAATTTCCCCGCTTCCTGAAACCGAACAGATTCTCTCCACACATTTTATTGCTGACTGCTTTATATCTGCTCTGCCACTCATACAAATGGCAAATTCATCACCACCGATTCTGACAACCAGATCTGAGGATCGTGTAGACTCACTCAAATGCTCAGAAAACCTAACAAGTACCTCATCACCAATATCATGACCGTATCTGTCATTAACATTTTTAAACTTATCTAAATCAATAAACAGCATGGCGACTTGTTGTTGCTCTCGTTTAGCTTTTTGTATGAATAAATCCCCAAGCTCAAATAAAGCCCTTCTATTATGCAGGCCGGTTAAATAGTCATGTGCAGCTAGCTGTTTAATTTTCTCCTGCTGAAGCTTTAGCTCTGTAATATCTTTGCTTATACCTACCAGACCAATTACATTCCCTTGCGAGTCAAATACGGGGTTTTTAGTTGAGCTAACCCAGCGAAGATTTCCTTGGAGGTCATAATAAGGTTCTTCATGTTTATTTAATTTATGACCTTTCTGTATTACTGACTCTTCAAACTGATAGTAAACCTCAGCATGTTCAATAGGGAAAACATCGAAATCATCTTTCCCTACTAACTCTTTCCATGATGAGTGATTAGTCAATTTAGCGAAGGCATCGCTGGTATAGATAAATTTGTGATTAATATCTTTTATGTAGATGAAGTCATCTGTAACTTCCAGTAAGGTTTCAAGCGCTTTTTTACATCTTGAAGACTCGAGTACAATGAGCTTGAGTTCGTCAGGAAGAGATCTAAATAGCTGTTGATCCTCGGGTATGCTCCAATCCTGAATTTTGCCCATTCCAAAACCTTTCTATTATCAGCGTACAGTTAAGATGATGAATGTTAGTTTTAGGATATTCTCAATCTGTAAAATTCACAAATTACAAGCGCATTTCCGTCTGCCTTTGACACATAAAAGGAATTCCTTTTCTAAGAAAAAAGCCCCGTCAAAAGACGAGGCAAGATAGCTTAGAGCGAAGTTCTCTCGGATATGAGAAGGGGTGGAGTATGCCGATAGAGAATAGAGTGGAGTTAATCCTCCATCGACTAATACGCTCTTAGTTCACACGTTCAATCACTGTTGAAATACCCTGACCCATGCCGATACACATGGTCGCCAGACCTAATGTGCCATCCTGCTGCTCCAGAACATTCATCAGTGTGTTGGTGATACGGGAACCGGAACAACCCAGTGGGTGACCCAGTGCGATAGCACCACCTTTCAGATTTACTTTGTCTTCCATCTTATCGAGCAGGTTCAGACCTTTCAGTACAGACAGACCCTGTGCCGCGAAAGCTTCGTTAAGCTCAACATAGTCGATATCGTCGATTTTCAGACCTGCACGCTTCAGTGCTTTCTGCGTTGCCGGTACTGGACCGTAACCCATGATAGATGGATCACAACCTGCTACCGCCATGCTTAGGATACGTGCACGTGGTTTCAGGCCCAGCTCTTCAGCTTTAGCGGCAGACATCACTAACAGTGCGGATGCACCATCGGAGAATGCAGAGGATGTACCCGCAGTTACAGTACCCACTTTTGGTACAAACACTGGCTTCAGGGCGCTCAGCGTTTCAACTGTAGTCTCCGGACGGATTACCTCATCAGCTTCCAGCAGAGATTTAAAACCGTTCTCATCATGGCCTTCTACTGGGATGATTTCACTATCCCACAAGCCTTTCAGGTGAGCTTCGTGCGCCAGACGGTGGGAACGTGCAGCAAACTCATCCTGCATCTCACGGCCGATACCGTTCATTTTGCCCAGCATTTCAGCAGTGACACCCATCATCATCGCAGCTTTAGCAACCTGCTTGGACATCTCAGGGTTGATATCTACACCATGCATAATGGAAACGTGGCCCATATGTTCAACACCACCAGCGATAAAGATATCACCGTTACCGGTCATAATTGCCTGAGCTGCTGCATGCAGCGCCGCCATTGAAGAACCACACAGGCGGTTGATTGTCTGCGCTGCGACAGTGTGCGGGATACCTGCCAGAACCGCAGCATTTCGACCTACGTTAAAGCCCTGCTCTTTCGTCTGGTTTACACATCCCCACATGATATCTTCGATATCACCGGCTTTGACTGCTGGGTTACGCTCCAGCAGACCTTTCATTACTGCTGCTGACAGTGCTTCGGCACGAACATTACGGAATGAGCCGTTTTTCGATTTACCCATTGGGGTACGAACACCGTCAACGATTACTACGTCATTTGGTTTCAAGTTCATCTTTATTTACCCCTTAAGCCTGTGCACTTTCAGAAAAGTATTTTTCGCCTGCAGCGGCCATCTGCTTCATCTTCTCGGTTGGCTGATACAGCGGGCCCAGAGATTCATATTTAGCAGCCATTGCCACGAAGTTATCCAGACCGATCTGATCGAGGTAATGTAGAGCTCCACCTCGGAATGGAGGGAAACCGATACCGAAGATCAGAGCGATATCTGCTTCAGCAGGGCTATCCACGATGCCATCTTCCAGACAACGAACAGTCTCAATACACAGAGGGATCATCATACGTTCGATAATCTCTTCATCGCTGAAGTCGCGCGCTTCTGTTGCAATACCTTCCAGCAGAGCAGGCACTTCTTCATCAACGATTTTCTTAGGCTTACCTTTACGATCCAGTTCGTACTGGTAGAAACCTTTATTGTTCTTCTGACCGAAACGTTCCAGTTTGAACATACGGTCGATCACATTTTCATTATCGTGCTTCATGCGGTCCGGGAAGCCTTCAGCCATTACCGCATCAGCATGGTGTGCAGTATCGATACCCACAACATCCAATAGGTAAGCAGGGCCCATCGGCCAGCCAAAGCGTTCCATCACTTTATCAACCTGTTTGAAGTCTGCTCCATCTTCCATCAGTGCGGTAAAGCCACCGAAGTACGGGAACAGAATACGGTTAACCAGGAAGCCAGGGCAGTCATTAACAACGATCGGTGTTTTACCCATCGCTTTTGCGTACGCCACGGTACGTGCTACCGCTTCTTCAGATGTTTTCTCACCGCGGATAACCTCTACCAAAGGCATCTGGTGAACCGGGTTGAAGAAGTGCATGCCACAGAAGTTTTCCGGCTTCTTAAGCGCTGTCGCCAGCTCTGTGATAGAAATAGTCGAAGTGTTGGATGTCAGAACAGCACCTTCCTGCAGAACTCCTTCAACTTCAGCCAAAACCGCTTTCTTAACATTTGGGTTTTCAACAACCGCTTCAACAACCAGATCAACATTGCCGAAGTCACCGTAGTTCAGGGTAGGCGTGATGCTGTTCAGCACCCCTGCCATCTTCATCGCATCCATACGGCCACGGGAAACACGTTTGTTCAGTAGCTTAGTCGCTTCATCCAGACCCAACTGCAGAGCATCATCGTTGATGTCTTTCATTAGGATCGGTGTACCTTTCGATGCTGATTGGTAAGCGACACCACCACCCATGATGCCTGCACCAAGCACAGCGGCCTTCTTAACTGGCTCAGCTTTGCTTTCAAAACCTTTGCTGACTTTCTTCACGTACTGGTCTTTCAGGAACAGACCAACCAGTGACGCACAAACATCAGTTTTCGCTACCTTAATAAAGCCTTTTGCTTCAATCTCAGCGGCTTTATCTCGTGGTAGATTCGCATGCTTTTGAATCGTTTTCAGAGCAGCCATTGGTGCCGGGTAGTGAGGACCCGCCTTACCACCAATCACACCTTTTGCAGACTCGAATGCCATCATCTGCTCAATCTGATTCAATTTAATTGGGCTCTGTTTCTCTACTCGACGAGCGGCATAATCAAACTTGCCAGAAATACAGCCGTTCAGCAGATCTAGTGCAGCTTCTTTAACTTTATCGGTTGTTACAACGGCATCAACACCACCGTCTTTCAGTGCAGCTGCAGGGCGTTTTTCAGCACCACCGCAGATCCACTCATTAGCATTATCGACACCGATCAAACGTGGTAGGCGAATGGTGCCACCCCAACCCGGATAGATGCCCAGTTTCACTTCTGGCAGACCAACTTTCGCCTGATCACCCATCACACGATAGTCTGTGGACAGTGCCAGTTCGAAACCACCACCCAGGCACAGGCCATTAATTGCAGTGACAGTTGGGAAAGGCAGATCTTCAATCTGATTAAACAGACCATGAATTTCCAGCAGACCTGCTACCAGTTCATCATCTTCAGCTGCGAAGAAGCCCATAAATTCGGTAATGTCCGCGCCGACAATAAAACACTCTTTAGCACTGGAGAAAATTGCACCGCGGATACCGTCTACACCCTGCAGTGCTGATACAGCTTCACGTAGCTCAGCAAGCGTTACCTGATCGAGTTTATTAACGGAATCATCTTTGCGGTCAAAAACCACATCGTATATTCCGTCTTCGATAGACTGCACGTGAATCGTTTGTCCTTCGAAAAGCATCTAAGTTGCTCCGTATATTTTTATTTTTGGCCCAGCCTTAAGCTGGGCTGTTCAGGATTATTTTTCTATGGAAGCTGTTTACAACTTACCTTCCAGCTCAGGAACTGCGTCGAATAAATCCGCTACCAAGCCGTAATCTGCCACCTGGAAGATTGGTGCTTCTTCATCTTTGTTGATCGCAACAATGATCTTGGAATCTTTCATACCTGCCAGATGCTGAATCGCACCGGAGATACCCACCGCGATATACAGATCAGGTGCTACCATCTTGCCGGTCTG
>NZ_JAAEQH010000172.1 GCF_024231755.1 Neptuniibacter sp. | reverse complement strand
TGCTGTATAAGATGTTGAAGTTTATAGTAATTCGAGAGTATATCTGAAGCTAAGGATAAGAACCATGAAGCTGCTGAACCGTTCAGCATTTGTTGTACTGCCTTGCCAGCCCTTTGTTGACTGGACTAATAACCTGAATGTGGATGCAGATGGTTTGCATCAGTCTTTGTCACTGGAAGAGCAGCGTAGAGAGGGAACCGTTTACCTTATTGATGAGGTGACCACTGAAGCTGACTTTGAAAAAGCACTGCAGAGTACTTGGTTGGATATCTTTCACAATGAGCTTTCGGCTTGGGATGAGCTGGGCGATCACTGGCCCCATGAACTTACGTTCGCAACCTTTCAGCAGTGGTTTGATGTGCATCACCAGATAATGGCATTGGATCTGAGTAAACAGCCTTTGATGCTGGCGACTTTGGAAGATATTTAGTTTTAGGAATCTGTGCGGAGAGTTTGAATGGAACAACCGGTTAATCCACATGGCTTACAGATGCATCCGATGCGAGATCGGTTGTACAGTGAACTGCACTCCCGACCTTTTCAGGTAATTCCTAGCCCTGCCAGGGTTACGCACCTTGCGGTTATGTGCACACCTGAGCAGAGTGTAGAACAGTTCGAACATCTCAAAACGCTCTATCAACATTTTGGTGTTGAACCTCCGCTATGTGATGAAGCTTGTTACCACGTTGATTTTGGCAAGCTTCGGGTGCGTCGTGAAAAGCACATGGAGTTTGCTACTTACACCTTTATCAATACCGATATTGAACAAGGTGGTAACCCATTTGATGTAACGGGTTTAACGCCTCTACCTGAAGAGTGGCTGAGTGGCATACCGGGGACTGTGATTTCTGCTTTCCATGTGGCGATTGAGGATGCACGACAGACTCACGAACTGAACCTGCCATTAGTAAAGCGTTTCTTCGAAGGTATGCGCCTGGTAGGTAGTAGCCCGCAAGATGGTGATGCGCGTGTCTGGACAACATTCCAGATGCATAGTGATGGTTTTGGACGTTTCCTTGTCTACAACAAACAGATGAGTGATAGCCAGTTAGGTCGTCTGACCCAGCGAATCATGGAGATTGAAACCTATCGTTTGATGGCGTTGCTCTCACTGCCGGTTGCGCGTGATATAAACCCTACATTGGGGGATATGGACCAGCGTCTGGCGGATATTACAGATCACTTAGCTCACAGTTCAGACATAGATGAACAGGAACTATTAGCACGATTAACCGATATGGCGTCCTGGGTGGAAGACTGCAGAGCGCGTGCCACGTTCCGGTTTAGTGCAACTTATGCCTACCATGACTTGGTCATTAAGCGTCTTGAGGAACTTCGTGAGGATGAAGTATCCGGGCACTTAACCGTGACCGAGTTTATGACTCGTCGACTGACTCCGGCTGTACGAACCTGTGAGGCGATCAGTAACCGCCTTGAGGATCTTTCACGTCGTATTGATCGTGTTGCTGAGATGATGCGCACCCGTGTTGAGCTTTCGATTCAATCGCAGAACCAGGAGCTGCTGGCTTCAATGGATCAACGGTCAAAAGTGCAGTTGATGATGCAGCACACAGTAGAAGGTTTATCTGTAGCAGCAATCAGTTATTACACCATTGGTTTGATCAAGTATCTGCTGGATGCGTTGTATAATTCTGGCATTGACGTAAATAAAGATCTGGTTCTGGGGATCTCTGTACCTGTGGTTATCGGTTTAGTCGCACTGACCACGCGTAAGATCCATAAACATTTCCTGAAAATGGCAACAGATCAGGTGGCTCAAGCAGAAGCAAACCAGATTGCACAAAGCCAGACAGAAGAGAGTAAAGACAAAAAATGAGTATTGAAGCAGTAATCAAACAGAAGCTGGAAGCGGGCCTGGGTGTCGACTACCTGAATATTGAAAACGAGAGCCATATGCACTCTGGCCCAGCCATGGATACTCATTTCAAGGTCACACTGGTTTCCGAAGATTTTGCTGGCAAGCGTATGGTACAGCGCCATCAGCTGATATTTGGCTTACTCAGTAATGAAATGCAGAACCCCATTCATGCCCTTTCCATGCATCTGTTTACCCAGCAGGAATGGCAAGAGCGTGAACAGAAAGTTATGCCTTCCCCTAATTGTATGGGTGGTTCAAAAGCAGATAAGTAATGTTATCGTGAGGATTTTTATCATTTGGTAACTTATTATTTTTCATAGTTTTTCATGCTTTATTTTATAAGCTTTTCCCGATATATTCGGGTTTTCCTGTATGGTAAAAGTAAAAGAATAAAGAGCCTGTAATGAAAAAGAATCTTCCCATTACGGATAGTGAAAAAACGTTTAGCAATGACACTCCACTGATCTCGACCACGGACCTTAAAGGCCAGATCACTTTTGTAAATGATGCTTTTGAAGAGATATCCGGTTTTAGCAGGGAAGAGCTAATTGGTCAGTCTCATAATATGGTTAGGCATCCAGATGTGCCGCCAGCCGTCTTTGGTGATCTTTGGCATAAGCTGAAAGAAAACAAGCCTTGGATTGGTATCGTCAAAAACCGTTGTAAAGATGGCGCTTACTATTGGGTGAATGCTTATGTTACTCCAATAGTGGAAAACGGCAGCACCATCGGTTATCAGTCGGTTCGGACAGTGCCAAGCAAAGGGCAAGTCACACGTGCTCAAGCTGTATATAACCGCTTAAATAATAAGCGTGCACGCCTTAGCTATCATGACCTTTCCATTCAGTCACGTATCTACCTTCTGCTTGTGACAATGATGCTTATCCCTGTTGCAGCTGGTTGGATCACAGATTGGGATGGGATGATTACTACCGGTGTCAGTGTATTCACCCTTATCTTTACGCTACTTTTCTCTCGTAGCCAGTTAGGCCCCTTACGCTACTTAAGATCACGAGCCAAACGTGTGCTTGATTCCAACGTGTTAGAAGAGATGTATGCCAACTCTGTTAGTGAAGCAGGATCAGTGTACTTAGCTTCACAAGTTGAGCAGGCACGTATTCGTTCAGCTAATGCTCGTGTTACCTATTCCGCTAAAGAGTTGGCAGATCAGGGTACCAGTACGATTGAGATTGCCCGACAAGCTAATCAGGCTATAGAGCAACAGGCAGTGGAAGTTGAAAATGTTTCGGTGCATATCAAAGAGCTCTCTCACGCAATAGAGGAGGTTGCTCAGCACGCCAATACAACTTCGGATGAAACTCAGGTTGCGAATGAAATTGCTCAAGATGGGCAAACCGTAGTGAACGGTACCATTGATTCAATTCACCAGTTAGCACGTGATGTTGAAAGAGCAGCTAAGCAAATTGAAAGTCTTCGAATTGCTACCGAAGAGATTGGCTCTAAAACGTCTGTCATTGCTGAAATTGCAGATCAAACGAATTTGCTAGCACTAAACGCCGCTATTGAAGCGGCTCGTGCAGGTGAGCAAGGCCGTGGTTTTGCGGTAGTAGCGGATGAAGTTCGTGAATTGGCTAAACGTACTCAATCGTCTACTAAAGAAATTTACGACACGATTTCTGAGCTGCAGGGTGAAGCCGCGCAAGCGATGACAATGATGGCTGCCAGTCAAACAGCAGCCGAAAGTTGTGTGGAGAAAGCCGGGCATGCCGGAGATGCTTTGGAAAAGATCCGTTCAAGTGTTGGAAATATCGCAGATATGAGTGCGATGATTGCAACAGCATCGACTGAACAGAGTTCGGCTTCTGAGGAGCTTATGCGAAATGTTGCTTCTATTCAGGAAGCTGCACAGGTGGCTCAGTTTGCCGCTCAGCAAACGGAATCATCCTCTGTGAAATTGGCTGAAACCTCTAAAACTATTGTTCAGAGTGTAAGCGTGTGATGGTTGTTTTTGCCTAATTTCATTTTTTTCTTTTCTTAGTGAGCAGAGTTGATACCTGTCAATGTTTTACCGGGTCGGTAGGAGGAGACTAAAGTCAACAAGATGAAAAAGAAGAGAAGAGGGGACGAAAATGCCAATTGAGCATCATGATCTGATCCATGAATTTCCAGAGCACCGTGAACGTATTCATGAGATGAAAATGCAGGACGCGCATTTCTCACGTCTGTTTGAGGAATACCATCAGGTGACGAAAGATGTTGAGCGTATGGAATCAGAAATTGAGCCGGTATGCACAGCGACAGAGGAAAAAGCTAAGTTTAAACGTCTGAAATTGAAGGACGAGCTTTTCGCGATGTTACAAGCTTAAAAGTTAAGCTATTGATGAAGAAAGCCCGCTATTTGCGGGCTTTTTTGTTTGCGTTTTTGCATCTGCAACAGATATTGATGCGTATAATTCAGCTATAGATTCTGTTTTGGTAATCGGATGAAACACTATAGCTGGAAATATATCTTTCGGGTTGCGTTAGAGCACCGTAATGAGTTGATCAAAGCCAACCTTATTGCGTTTGTTGCTGCATTAGCTTCCGTTCCTTTGCCTCTATTTATGCCTTTGCTGGTTGATGAGGTATTACTCGAAGCACCGGGCAAGGTTGTCGAAACCCTAAATCCGCTTTTCCCTGAATCCTGGCAGGGACCGGTGCTGTATATATCAGCTATTTTGTTTATCACTGTGGTGTTAAGAGTAGTGGCTTTGCTTCTTAATGTATGGCAAGCCCGTCAGTTCACCATCATTTCAAAAGATGTTACCTACCGAATCCGCAAAGGTCTGCTGCAGCGTTTACAACGAATCTCTATGGCGGAATACGAAACACTGGGCAGTGGTTCTGTTGCATCTCACTTTGTTACAGATCTGGATACCATCGATCGTTTTCTCGGTAGTTCCTTAAGCCGCTTGCTGATTGCGGTTTTATCTATCATCGGTACAGCGATCATTTTGTTATGGATGCACTGGCAATTGGCGCTGTTTATTCTGTTTCTGAACCCCGTTGTTATCTACTTTTCCCGATCAATTGCCAAAAAAGTTAAGCACCTTAAGGGCAAAGAAAACAAAGCATTTGAGGTCTTTCAGGCGGCGCTGACCGAAACACTGGATGGAATTCAGCAGATTCGATCCAGCAATCGTGAGCAGCATTACCTGTCTCGATTGATTGATAATGCTAAGGATGTGCGTGACCGCTCAACAGCGTTCGAATGGAAAAGCGATGCGGCAAACAGAATGAGCTTCATCCTGTTTATGGTAGGGGTGGATCTGTTCAGGGCCCTGTCTATGCTGATGGTGGTTTTCTCTGATCTCACCATTGGTGAGATGATGGCCGTGTTTGGCTACCTCTGGTTTATGATGGGGCCGGTGCAAGAGGTGCTTGGTATTCAATACAGCTTCTTTGCTGCCAAAGCCGCTTTGAAGCGGATCAACTCACTTATCTCGTTAGGTGAGGAACCTGAGTATCCCGCTCTGCATAATCCTTTTGCTGATAAGAAAACCGTTTCTATCCGCATGCAGGATATCCATTTCTCCTATGAAGAGGGTCAAGAGGTACTCAAAGGCGTGTCCCTGGATATTATCGCCGGGCAAAAGATCGCTCTTGTTGGCGCCAGCGGTGGGGGCAAATCTACGCTTGTTCAGGTGCTTCTGGGGTTGTACCCGCCGGAGAGGGGCGAGATCTTCTTTGATGATATTTCTGTTAAAGAGGTAGGTTTACCTTGTGTAAGGGAGCACGTTGCAACGGTATTGCAACAACCTGTGTTGTTTAATGGCACTATCCGCAGCAATCTGATGATGGGGCGTGAGTTTTCCGAATCAGAACTATGGCAAGCATTGGATGTCGCGCAGCTGTCTGAGTTTGTAAAAGAGCTTGAGGATGGTCTGGACACGATAGTAGGTCGTCAGGGTATTCGTCTGTCTGGTGGCCAGCGACAACGTCTGGCAGTGGCTAGAATGGTATTAAGCGATCCGAAAGTTGTGATTCTGGACGAGGCAACTTCCGCCCTTGATACAGAAACCGAGTTCGCTTTGCACCAGGCTTTACAGGAGTTCTTGCGTGGTCGTACCACTATCATCGTTGCGCATCGCCTGAGTGCAGTTAAACAGGCTGATCATGTTTATGTATTTGAAGATGGAAAAATATGTGAGCAGGGTGGGCATGATGAGTTAATCAACAGTAACGGTTTATACACAAGGCTTTACGGTGAGTATCAGTAGACTGGGGCCATTTTTTCCTCAGCTTCGTTAGTATTCGCTAGCTAAACTCCGCTCATAAGGCCTTGCTGAGAACAAAAATTGCCTCCAGCCTGGAGCGTTCAATCGGGAATCAGAGGTAATGAAATGAGTGTAAGCAGGCCTTATTAATGCGAAAGCAGTTTCCGTGGCGTGATGGTAACAAGATAGAGCTATTAGTTGATGGGGAGAATTTCTTTCCTGTCATGCTCGATGAGATCAAGAAGGCGCGATACAGCCTGCTGCTTGAGTTTTACTTTGTTACATCTGGGGTTGTCGCTGGAAAGTTTGTAGAAGAATTAGTCCATGCTGCTCAACGTGGTGTGATGGCTAAACTGATCATCGATGATTTTGGTTCCTATCGTTTTTCTAAGGCAGACCGTCAACGCTTGCAGAGCGCTGGTGTTGAGATCGTTGTATATAACCCTCTGCACCTGAGTAAGTTCACCCGTAACTTTGCCCGTGATCATCGTAAGCTGCTGGTTGTAGACCAGAAAGTAGCGTTCATCGGAGGTACAGGGTTAAGCGATGTATACTGGTTAGCAGAAGAACAGGGTTGTCCCTGGCATGAGCTGATGGCTCGTATCGAAGGGCCGGTGGTTACCGATCTGGTAAATATGTACAACCAGCTCTGGCAGCGTTGTACGGCGCAACTGTTATCTGCTGGCGGTACTCTTGAGGAAAAAGGGGATACCCGTGTCCGAGTTAGAACGGTACAGGGGTTCTACCAGCAGGATATAAAGGTTAGTTTCCTCAACAGGGTTAACAATGCACAGGATAAAATCTGGCTGATGACAGCTTATTTCCTGCCCTCATTTTCCATGCGTTATGCTTTGCGACGCGCGGCAAAAAGAGGAGTGGATGTGCGTTTGATCATTGCTGGTCCTTATACGGATCAGCCCTGGGTCTTTCATGCTTCTAAGCGCTACTACCGACGTTTGCTGAAGTCGGGCATCCGAATTTATGAGTATCAGCCCCGTTTCCTTCATGCGAAGATGTCGGTAATCGACCAGTGGGGCACATTAGGTTCCTGTAATCTGGATCACTGGAATCTGCGTTGGAATCTGGAAGCCAATATTGAACTTGATGATGCGCCTGTCGTGCAGCAGATGACTGAGGTATTTCATAGTGATCTGCACCATTGTCAGGAGATTACGTATGAAGAGTGGGCGAAGCGTCCTTGGCACCGTAAATTGAAAGAAGTGATATGGGCTTGGATCAGCCATTTGGTGCTTAAGATTAGATAAGAGGGTTTAACAATGAAAAGTATCGCATTGGTGACTACATTACTGGCAACTATGGTGCTTTCTGGTTGTGCCAGTAACTTGAGTGGTACAACTTATTCCCGCAGTGAAGCGCGACAGGTACAACAAGTAGAGTACGGAATTGTGCAGTCTGCCGTTCCTGTTGTTATTGAGGGAACTGCAAGTGGTGTTGGTGCGGGCACCGGTGCTGTTGTGGGTGGAATAGCGGCGAGTAATATTGGTGGCGGTAAAGGTAAAAGCATTGCGACTGTTGTAGGTGCCGTGGCTGGTGGTATTGCCGGTAAGTCTGCAGAGGAAGCGATGACCCGAGCTCAAGGCCAGGAAATTACAGTTCAGCTCAATAGTGGACGTTTGATCTCTATTGTTCAGGAAGTGGGTAATGGTCCTATGTTTGCCGCCGGAGATAGAGTACGGATTTTGAGCCATGGTGGTACGGCCAGGGTCACATATTAAAAGAGTTACGTATTAAGAGAGCGAGAATACCGCACTAAGGTCAGAACAAAATAGGTTTGGTAGTGAGAGCCTTTCTGCGGTTTTTTGTTTGGATTTAATGTTTACTGTTGTTTGAATTTTGATCTGCGGTTAAACAGTTAAAATTTTTACTTGGTTTTATTTGTATTTTAACTATCTGAATATCAGTATTTTTTTAATTTTATTGTGTTTTATTTTAAAAAAAACTTTCCTTTTGTGACCGTGCTCACATTTTTAATTCGTTTAACCCTGCTAGTATGAACCTGTAAATTGATTGGGGCAGATTGCCAACTGCCTCTTAGCATCTTGCTCTAACGAAATGTTGGAGTGCGTAGTTCAAAGTTCCCTTGGCCGGGATTAAAGCTCTTGAACTATCAATGATTACATTGGACGGTGCATTATGAACCTTAATCATACCTTGCAAAAATTTGCGCTAATCAGCGCAGCACGAATCTGCTCTTCAATGGGCTTCATCTTAACCAATCGATATCAACTGATTCCTATTCCGGACGAGCGTCGTTCATAAGAATCAAATCGATATTTATATTTTTTGGCCAGTTTACCCCTTAACCCTTTCTTAAACGGTTGATTGGCTGAGTAGTACCTATAAAAAGGAAAAGAATGATGAATACTTCAGTTGTAGCAGCAGACACTCAAGATCAAGTTGAAACTATCACTCACGAAGATGGCAGCGTAGAAACTAATTACCCAGATGGTTCTGGCAGCGTGGTTTACGCTGATGGCAGTCAGGAAGTATGGAATGCAGACGGCTCTGGCTTCTATGAAGGAACTGACGGCTTTTATTACTATTGGAACGCTGATGGCTCAAGCGGTTGGGGAGACTCAATGGGTAACGAGGGTCATTATAACGCTGATGGTTCTGGTTATTGGCTAAATGCTGACGGGGCTTCTGGTGAATTCTTCGCGGATGGTTCTTATACCATGTCCCATCCGGATGGAACTACAGAATCAATGAACGCTGAAGGTGAGTACATTATCACTGATGCTGAGGGAAATGTTATCGAAGAAGGAAACTACAACGAACAACCACAGTACAGTGACGAAGTTGAAGTTTCTGAAGATGAAACAGGCACTATCACTTATACCTATGCGGATGGTTCGGTAGAGGTGCAGAACCCAGACGGTTCCGGCAGTTATACCGGCGCAGACGGCTATAGTTCAACCTGGAATGCCGATGGTTCTGGTAGCTGGAGCAATCCTGATGGTACTCATGGCGAGTATGCCGCAGATGGTTCCTGGTCAGTAACATACCCAGACGGTAGCTCAGAATCTATGAATGCTGCGGGTGAGTACGTTGCGACTGACGCGGAAGGCAACGTGATTGGTGAAGAGACTCAGGATGAAGAGCCAGCCGACGAACAGGCTCATGAAGAAGAGACTTACGTTGAAGAAACTGCCGACGAACAGTCTTACGACGAAGAGCCATACTCTATTGATGGTGTAGAAGTCTCTGAAGATGAAAATGGCACTATTACTTACACTTATGCGGATGGTTCGGTAGAAGTACAGAACCCAGACGGTTCTGGCAGCTATACCGGTGCAGATGGTTACAGTTCTACATGGAATGCTGATGGTTCCGGTAGCTGGAGCAACCCGGATGGTACTCATGGCGAGTATGCGGCAGATGGTTCCTGGTCTGTAACCTACCCAGACGGTAGTACTGAGTCGGTAAATGCTGCAGGTGAATACGTAGCAACTGACGCAGAAGGTAATGTTATCGATGAGATGCAGTACGACGAAGAGCCTTACTATGATGACGTCGAAGTCTCTGAAGATGAAAATGGCACCATTACTTACACTTATGCGGATGGTTCGGTAGAGGTACAGAACCCAGACGGTTCCGGCAGCTATACCGGAGCAGATGGTTACAGTTCTACATGGAATGCTGATGGTTCTGGTAGCTGGAGCAACCCGGATGGTACTCATGGCGAGTATGCGGCAGATGGTTCCTGGTCAGTAACCTACCCAGACGGTAGCACAGAGTCGGTAAATGCTGCAGGTGAATACGTAGCAACTGACGCTGAAGGCAACGTTATCGACGAGATACAGCACGACGAAGAACCTTACTATGGTGATGACGTTGAAGTATCCGAAGATGAAAACGGCTCCATTACATACACTTACGCTGATGGCTCAGTAGAAGTGATCAACCCAGATGGTTCAGGTAGCTACACTAGCGCAGATGGTTACAGCTCCACTTGGAATGCCGACGGCTCAGGAAGTTGGACAGATGGTCAGGGCAATAGCAGCGAGTGGTCAGCCGATGGCGCCAATAGCTGGACTAGTGCTGATGGCAGCCACGGATACAGCGATGCGGAAGGTAATGGTTACTCCTATTACGCTGATGGCAGCCTGTACACCTGGAATGCCGATGGTTCAGGTAGCTGGTCTGATGGTCAGGGTAACACCAACGAGTGGCATGCTGATGGCTCATCCAGCTGGAGCAGCGAAGATGGCAGCTACGGTTACAATGATGCCGAAGGCAATGGTTCTGCATACTATGCGGATGGTAGTTCCAGCACTTGGAATGCAGATGGCTCAGGTAGCTGGTCTGATGGTCAGGGTAATAGCAACGAGTGGCATGCTGATGGCTCATCCAGCTGGAGCAGTGAAGATGGCAGCTACGGTTACAATGATGCCGAAGGCAATGGATCTGCACACTACGCTGATGGTAGCTCCAGCACTTGGAATGCAGATGGCTCTGGCAGCTGGAGTGATGGTCAGGGTAACTACAATGAGTGGTCAGCAGATGGTGCTTACGCTTGGGGTAGTTCAGATGGCTCAGCAGGCTGGAGTGATGCTGAAGGAAACGGTGGTGCGCAGTATGCTGATGGCAGCGTAAGTACTTGGGGTGCAGATGGTAGTGGCTCTTGTACTGATGCTTACGGCAACCACTACAGCTGGAATGCTGATGGTTCTAGCGAATGGGGAAATGCTGATGGTAGCTACGGTTATAATGATGCCGAAGGTAATGGTGAAGCACACTATGCTGATGGCAGCTCCAGCACTTGGAATTCCGATGGCTCCGGTAGCTGGTCTGATGGTCAGGGTAACAGCAATACCTGGAATGCAGATGGTTCCAGCAGCTGGAGCAACAGTGATGGATCGTTCGGCGCAACTTTCGCAGATGGTTCAGGCTACTTCGTAGACGCAGAAGGTAATACTTACCAATATGATGCGAATGGGGAGCAGGTTGAAGAGGAACTATTAAGCTTCGATTCTATCGAGAACCACGCGAGTGAAGAGCCACCGATGGAAGAGTTTGAAGGTGATGCAGCTCTGTTCTTCGATGACAGCACTGATGGTGGATACGTTGAAGGTGATCAAAGTATTGATCTAGCGGGTATCAACGATATGACAACATCTGATGATATTCTGATCTAACGATAACTGTGTAATAGATTAAAGCCCACCTTCAAGGTGGGCTTTTTTGTGGGTAAGTTCTGGTGATTATTGCCTAGCTATTTGGAAAGATAACTTATAGCGTTTTCCAGACCTTCCAACGTGAGAGGGTACATATGATCATCAAGCTGTTCTTTAATTGCTTGGGTTGTCTGGGTGTATTTCCAGGAATATTCCTGAGTCGGGTTGAGCCAGACCGCTTTTTCCCAGGTATCAAGCACCCTTTGTAACCAGGCCTGCCCAGTTTCCTCGTTCATATGCTCAACACTGCCATAACGGCTGAAAAGCTCGTAAGGGGACATCGCGGCATCACCGATAAATATCACCCGGTAATCTTTGCCATAAGTGTGCAGCACATCGAGAGTGCTTACCGTATTATCGAAACGGCGGCGGTTGTCTTGCCACAACCTCTCATAGACGCAGTTATGAAAGTAGAAGTATTCCAGGTGCTTAAACTCAGTTTTTGCAGCAGAAAATAGCTGTTCGCAAAGATGAATATGCGGGTCCATCGAGCCGCCGATATCCAGAAATAGCAGAACTTTGGCGGCATTATGCCGTTCCGGCACCATCTTGATATCAAGCAAGCCTGCATTATTAGCAGTAGAGCGAATAGTATCGTCTAGATCTAGTTCATCAGCGGAGCCGGTCCGGGCAAACTTTCTTAGTTTACGTAGGGCAACCTTCATATTTCGAGTGCCCAGCTCTACCTGATCATCCAGATTACGGAACTGACGTTTCTCCCACACTTTGACTGCGCGTTTGTGTCGGCTTTCGCCGCCGACACGAATACCTTCAGGGTTATATCCGCTATGCCCGAAAGGGGAGGTCCCGCCAGTGCCTATCCACTTGCTGCCTCCAGCATGGCGGTCATGTTGTTCTTTAAGCCGTTCATTGAGAGTTTCTAGTAGTTTGTCCAAACCTCCCAGTGCTTCGATCTGGGCTTTCTCCTCCTCTGAGAGGTTTTTCAGAAATTCTGAACGGAGCCAGTCTTCGGGTATCTCATCATCAGGAAACAGTTTGATATCGCCGAGGCCCTTGAAGTAGTGACCAAATGCGCGGTCGAAGCGATCAAAGTGTTTCTCGTCTTTAACCAGGCAGACGCGGGATAGCAGGTAAAAGTCGTCCAGACTGGCAAAGGCGATTTTCTTCTGTAGCGCTTCCAGCAAAACCAGTAACTCTTTTATGGTTACTGGCACTTCGGCTTTGCGCAGGGTGTTAAAGAAATCGATCAGCATGGCTACAGCTTACTGACCGTTGCGCTGAGCACGGCGTGACATAAAGGCAAGTCGCTCCAGCATGTGGACATCCTGCTCGTTTTTCAGCAATGCTCCATGTAGCGGGGGTATTGCTTTGCTGGTATCAGCGTTCTGCAGAATATCTTCAGGGATGTTATCGGCCATCAGCAGTTTCAGCCAATCGATCAACTCAGAAGTGGAGGGTTTCTTTTTCAGGCCGTTGACCGAGCGTACATCAAAAAAGATCTCCAAAGCCTCTTTGACCAGATCGTTCTGCAGATTTGGGTAATGAACCTTGACGATATCCAGCATAGTGTCGCGATCCGGGAACTGGATATAGTGGAAAAAGCAGCGGCGCAGGAACGCATCGGGCAGCTCTTTTTCGTTATTTGAGGTGATGATAATAATAGGGCGGTGTTTTGCCTGAATCTGCTCTCCGGTTTCGTAAACACTGAACTCCATCTTATCCAGTTCGACCAGCAGATCATTCGGGAACTCGATATCGGCTTTATCAATTTCATCAATCAGAAGAACCACCTGTTCATCTGACTGGAACGCCTGCCATAGCATCCCTTGCTTGATGTAGTTCTTAATATCGTGAACCCGCTCGTCACCCAGTTGGGAATCGCGCAGGCGGGATACCGCATCATATTCGTACAGACCCTGCTGAGCTTTGGTGGTGGACTTGATATGCCAGCGCAACAGTTTTTTACCTAAAGCGGCAGCTACCTCATCGGCAAGCATAGTTTTGCCTGTTCCTGGCTCCCCTTTAATCAGCAGAGGTCGCTCCAGAGTGATTGCTGCATTCACTGCCATTTGAAGATCGTCGGTAGCGACGTAACGCTCTGTACCCTGAAACTGCATTGTATTCTCCAGAAAACTTCAATTGTTAATGAATAATTTAAGGGAAAATGGGTGTATAGGATAGTGTCATTTTTCTTTTGATTGGGTTTCAAAAAGAATCATGAGGTTTAAATCGTTAACTCATAGTTATAAATTTTTTGATATATATCAGATGGATGCAGGGGGATCCGGGAAATTTTCCCGGATGCGGTGTATTATTGCAGCAGATTTAAAACTTACTATTAAAAAGTAATAGAGGCTTAGTTAGATTATGAAAAAATTACTGGCTGTTTCTTTAGTTGCTGCTGCGATTTCTGCTCCACAGGTTTACGCGGGTAATGTTGAAGGCTGTGTAACAGCGATCAACGGAGTGAAAGATGGTGATCTGGTTAAGCTGGAAGCACTGGAAACCAACGGCAAAGATGTTTTTGCAGTTGAACTGGTTGATGCTGATGGCAAAGAGTGGGAATTCACCTGTGATGTTGCTACCGGGAAAATCATCCAGCAGGAAAGTGAAGTAGAAGCTGCAGATGAAGCTACTTTTGCCAAGATGGCAAAAATTGATGAGAAAAAAGCTGCTGAGATCGCTTTAGCTGCCTATCCAGGTGAGATTGAAGAGGTTGAGTATGAAATTAAAGCTGATGGCCAGCCTGTCTACGAGTTTGACGTAGAAGGTAAAAACGATGCTGAAACCAAAGTAGAGGTTAGTGCCGTTACTGGTAAGATCGTTGAAGTTTCTATTGAGAAATGGGAAATCGGTCTTGAAGAAGATGAGCGTCGCTAAGCGTTTTCTCTAAGAAAGAACATACTTAAAACGCCAGCAACTATGCTGGCGTTTTTCTTTTTAGCCAACCATAAGCCTAATCCCATTACACATCCCAACCTTTCTCTCACTTATCCGTAAAACTACGTAGAGTCAGTTCTTTCTTTCTACGTAGTCTTCCGCAGCTTATTGCGCAGTATCCCCAATTGGGCAAAGTTCCTTCCTGTGCCAAACTTTATAGGCTGATATAAGTCAGTGGATGTTGCTTGTGGTCGCAATGGGATGAACAGGAGATCTTTTCTTCAGAGCGACCCCCTTATTTGACGGTTGCCTTCGTGCTTTCGAAGGTTAATGCAGACATAGGACGATAATAAAAATGTTTAAAATGAAATACGCAAAAACGCTTGTTACTGCTGCTGCATGTACAGCGGTTCTGGCTAGCCCAGCGATGGCAGCTGATAAAGTTTACCGACTGAAGCTGGCAGAAACCTGGCCAACGAATTTCCCGGTTTTTGGTGACGCAACCAAAAACATGGCTGCACTGGCAGACAAAATGTCTAACGGTCGCCTGAAGATTACTATCGATTCCAAGAACAAGCACAAAGCACCACTGGGTGTTTTCGACATGGTTCGTTCCGGTCAGTATGACATGGGTCACTCTGCTTCCTACTACTGGAAGGGTAAAGTGCCTAATACGCTGTACTTCACTACCATGCCATTCGGTATGACTGCGCCTGAGCAGTACGGTTGGTTCTACTACGGTGGTGGTCAGGAACTGATGGATGAGGTTTACGGTAAGTTCAACCTGATGTCCTTCCCAGGTGGTAACACAGGTAACCAGATGGGTGGTTGGTTCCAGAAAGAGATTAACTCTCTGGATGACCTGAAAGGCCTGAAGATGCGTATTCCAGGTTTCGCGGGTGAAGTACTGGCGAAACTAGGTGCTAAGCCGACTAACATCCCAGCGGGTGAACTGTACACAGCTCTGGAACGTCGTACTATCGATGCACTGGAGTGGGTAGGTCCTTCTCTTGACCTGCGTATGGGCTTCCACAAAATCGCGCCTTACTACTACACAGGTTGGCATGAGCCAGCGACTGAGCTGCAGTTCCTGATCAACAAGAAAAAGTATGAGCGTCTACCAGCTGATCTACAGCAGATCCTGAAAACTGCGATGCGTACAGCCGCTTACGACATGTACATCCAGTCTTACCATGAGTCTGCGGTTAACTGGGATAGCATGAAGAAAGAGTTCCCGAATATCCAGGTTAAATCTTTCCCTGCAGAAGTAACTGCAGCGATGCGTAAAGCTAACGATGAACTGCTGGCTGAGAAAGCAGCATCTGATCCTCTGGCTAAGAAGATCCTGGACTCTCAGGCTGAGTACATGAAGAAAGCACGTGCTTGGACTGATATCTCTGATAAGGCTTACCTGAACAGCCTGTCTAAGTAATACCTTGTTTGACCGGTTGGCACCGCTCTGGTGCCAACCATCTTTTCCAACCTTTCAGGAGCTAGCATGTTTCTATTGAGACTTGAGCAGGTGATCAACAGCTTCTCAGATATTCTGGGTAAGATCTCTGCCGTCCTGTTTGTACTTATGCTTTTCAACGTCTTTATCGATGTTGTGATGCGTTATGTTTTTAATGATGTCTCCATAGGGATGCAGGAGCTTGAATGGCACCTATATGCCTCGGTTTTTCTGCTGGGTGTGCCTTATACACTGCGAGCAGGTGGTCACGTACGTGTTGACCTGATCTATGAACGCCTCAGTGCTAAAACCAAAGCGCTGATCGATATGATCTGTACTCTTATTCTTCTGATTCCGTTCTGTGCGCTGGTGGCGTGGTACGGGGTTGATTTCGCCCGCGAATCTTTTGAGCTGGGTGAAATGTCCGGCGATCCAGGCGGACTGCCTTATCGCTGGATTATTAAATCTGTTATTCCGTTTGCCTTTTTTGCCATG
>NZ_JAAEQH010000171.1 GCF_024231755.1 Neptuniibacter sp. | reverse complement strand
CGCTTCAAAAAGATCCGTTTCCGGAGTGAACGTGATCAGGTCTTCACACATGTAATCCTGAGCTTTCACAGATCTTAACATTACCATTCCTCCAAGACCGGCAGATTGGTATAACCCACCGAGAAATTCCACTCGCCTTTACCTTACTAAACATCTATCCAGTATCTAACTGATGCTTAGTAATATTAAAAGCTGCTCACATAGGTTTATGTTTACACCTATACTAGCTCAGCCGCAAGTGAATCGGTGTGATACTAAGCAACTAATTGAATACTACTGTCTTATTACCATGTACTAAGATGCGATCTTCCAGATGCCAGCGTAAACCTCTGGACAATACCGTCTTCTCAACATCACGGCCAAGACGAACCATGTCTTCAGGTACATCACGGTGACTGATGCGAATTACATCCTGATCGATGATTGGGCCCGCATCGAGATCTTCGGTTACATAGTGACAAGTTGCGCCAATCAGTTTCACACCACGTTCATGGGCCTGATGATAAGGCTTAGCACCGGCAAAAGATGGAAGGAAACTATGATGGATATTAATAATTCGGCCAGCATATTCAGCACATACATCTGCTGGCAGAATTTGCATATAACGGGCTAGCACCACTGTGTCCGCTTGATATTCACGGATTAGTCGGCTGACTTCCTCAAAGTGAGGCTGCTTATTCTCTTTGTCTACCGACACGTGGTGGTAAGGGATCTTGTGCCATTCAACCATGCTACGCAGATCATCATGGTTGGAGATAACGCAAGGAATTTCACAATCCAGTTCACCTTCATGGTAGCGGTACAGCAGATCCGCCAAGCAGTGTGATTCGCGGCTTGCCATCAAAATCACTTTTTTCGGTTGAGCCGAATCTGAGATGTTCCACTCCATATTGAAAGACTGAGCAATCGGTGCAAACGCTTCCTTAAGCTCTTCCAGAGAGAACGGCAGAGTCCCAGCATAGATCTCGACACGCATGAAAAACCAGCCGGTGCTGCCATCAGAGTGCTGATTCGCTTCAGAGATTGAGCCTCCGTGGCTAGAGATAAAGTTACTTACCATCGCCACAATACCTACCCGATCCGGGCATGAAAGAACCAATCTGAATCTACGTTCCATTTTTCGCGCAACTCCAATAGCACAGAATTAAAGCGCGTATTCTAGCGTGCCGAATGGACTAAGACTACTGAATAGCTAGGATAGATACTTAAGGGCAAGGCAAATTTCATCGATAAAGCGCAGCCTACTGGAGTAGATGAGCATTTTGAGATGGGATTTAACACAGCACTTGAGTATCTAGACTGCTATGCTGCAGTCTTATGTATATAACTGATCACTTTTGGCAGCACAGCGAAAATCATTTCGATGCAATCCACCAATTTTATGGGTATACCAAACCAGTTTTACCCTACCCCATGCGGTAAGGATATCCGGATGATGCTGCAATGACTCGGCTAATTGACCCACCCGATTCGTAAAGGCCAGTGCCCCTGCGAAATCGGGAAATTCATATTCCCTCTCCAACATAAGAGTCCCTTCATGGTTTACTACTTCCCATTCGGGCACCTGAGTCATCAATTTAGGTATATCCAATGCGGAGACTTTGGGAGCCCCAGCTCGACATGCTTCACAAGCTTCCTTAGCCAGATCGGTTTCTGTACTCATAACATTACCTAACAATTTGATCCATAAAGCTTTCCATCTCTGAAATCCTCAATATACTGAGATAAGAGAGGAGAGTGAGGTATATGAACTACATACCAGAACGTATGACCCCTTTAAGTGCTTGCCGCTTAGGTCTAGACACCCATCAGGAATTAACGATCTACCTTCGTCAGGATAGCCCAGTTTGTCGCTCCGAGGGATTTTCTGCCTTATCCCGCGTGCTTGTTCGTACCGAAAAAAGCCATATGATTGCGACCTTGCATATGATTACCGGGGAATTATTGGTACCCGGCGAGATCGGTTTCTCCGAGTCAGCCTGGCAAAGACTAGACCTGCACGAAGGTACATCAGTCTGGCTATCTCATCCAAAACCGGTGCAATCACTCTCTTATATACGCTCCAAGGTCTACGGTAACGAACTTAGCAAGCAAGAGTTAAAAGAGATCATTGAGGATATCGTTGAAGGGCGCTACGCCGATGTACATCTGGCCGCTTTTATCACCGCCTGCGGCGATGACAAACTCAATATTCGAGAGATTACGGATCTTACCCAGGCGATGGTTAACTCGGGTAGCCAGATAGAATGGGGCTTACCGATGGTTGTGGATAAGCACTGTGTCGGAGGGCTGCCTGGTAACCGTACCACGCCGATAGTGGTTTCAATTCTTGCCGCAGCGGGCCTGACAATGCCCAAAACCTCTTCAAGGGCTATCACCTCCCCTGCCGGCACTGCTGATACCATGGAAACCTTAACCAATGTTAGCCTGAGCCTGAACCAAATGCGTTCCGTGGTGGAGAAGGAAGGTGGTTGTCTGGCCTGGGGTGGTTCCGTACGTTTATCACCCTCAGATGACCTTTTGATTCAGGTAGAACGTGCCCTGGATATTGATAGTGAAGGTCAATTGATTGCCTCTGTTCTATCGAAAAAGATCGCGGCGGGTGCAACACATGTTGTTATCGATATCCCTGTCGGCCCCACCGCAAAAGTACGTACCCAAGAAGCAGCAGAGGCACTTGCTAGCAGCTTTACCTCGGTCTCAGAAACACTCGGATTAACAATTACCACTCTGTTTACAGATGGTAGCCAACCGGTTGGACGTGGTATTGGCCCTGCTTTGGAAGCCAGGGATATTTTGGAGGTGTTACAAAACAGCGACTCCATGCCTATAGATTTGCGGGATCGGGCAGTTCAAGTCGCAGGAGCTATGCTAGAGATGGTTGAAGCGGCTGCTGAAGGCAAAGGGCATAAAAAAGCTATAAAAATACTGGAATCAGGTGCCGCCTGGGAAAAATTTCAGGCGATCTGCTTGTCACAGGGAGCCTTAAAAGATCCACCGATTGCGCCATACCGCTATGAGTTGATCAGCCATAGCCATGGCCGCATTTCCTGTATTGATAACAGAAAGCTGGCTAAAGTCGCCAAACTGGCTGGAGCCCCAGCCGATCCAGCGGCAGGTGTCGATCTCCATTTTAAAATTGGCGAAAAGGTTACTCCCAACCAACCTCTACTCACGATTCATGCCGAAAGCTCTGGCGAACTAAGCTACGCCGTTGAATATCTGGAGGATCATCCGGATATTATTCAACTGTTGGAATTGGAGGGATAATAGACATGCAACCATTGATGTTTAATCTGGATGATAGCAGCAGTTTAGCCAACGCTATTGCACAGCAGCTGGATGCTGAAACGGGTCAAATCTCATTACGCCAGTTCCCTGATAAAGAAACCTATCTACGCGTTTTAACTCCCTGCAAAGGCCGTTCGGTCGTCGTATTCTGCAATTTATATCAGCCCGACGATAAGATACTGCGTTTACTGTTTCTTGCCGCTACTTTACGAGAATTAGGCGCTACCAAAATTGGAATAGTGACGCCCTATCTGGCTTATATGCGCCAAGATAAACGCTTTAACCCTGGAGAATGCATTAGCTCCAGACCTTTTGCCAAACTACTCTCTGATAAGTTTGACTGGTTGGTTACTGTAGACCCGCATCTGCATCGTTACGAGTCACTAGATGAGATCTATACGTTACAAGGTCGAGTTGTGCACGCAGCCCCCATGATAGCCAACTGGATCTCAGAGAATATCAAGCGCCCCCTGTTAATAGGACCTGACAGCGAAAGTGAGCAGTGGGTTTCCCATGTAGCGAAACTGGCTGGCGCTCCTTTTCAGGTTCTTAGCAAGATTCGCCGGGGGGATTATGATGTGGAAGTGTCACTCCCTGATGTTGAGAAATGGCGGCAACACACTCCGGTGCTGGTCGATGACATTATCTCGAGCGGGCGGACCATGATCGAAACAGTTGAACATCTCTACGCTGAACAGCTACCTAAACCCGTATGTATTGCCGTTCATGGACTGTTTTCTGATACCGCCTATCAAAACCTTTCAAACCTGGCACAGGTGGTAACCTGCAATTCAGTTATTCACACCAGCAATGCCATCGATCTAAGTCGGGCCATTGCAGAGGAAGTGGGTCAGCAATTTTGACTCAGCAGCAAAATACTAAGCACGGGAGGATCAATGTATCCCTAAGTGATTGTGATTGCTGGTTTGCTCCCAATTTTCTAAAAGCCTCTCAAGCAGAACAGTTGTTGCAGCAACTTTTGTCAGAAATTGACTGGCGTCAGGATCAGATAATGATGTTTGGACGCAGCGTAGCCATCCCCCGGCTACAGGCCTTTATGGGCGATAATCAGATTAACTACAAATACTCCGGATTAAACTTAACAGCCATATCCTGGCATCCAGCAGTTTTAGAGTTAAGAGATCAACTCAAGGCGGAAACAGGAGTTGAGTTCAATGCAGTGCTACTTAATCTCTACCGTAACGGGCAGGACAGCATGGGTTGGCACAGCGACGATGAACCGGAGTTAGGTGATAATCCAGTCATCGCCAGTATTAGTCTGGGTGCAAAACGCCGCTTTCTGTTCAAGAACACCGACAAGTCAAACCCTGAAAAATCGGAGCTACTGCTTAATTCAGGCTCACTGCTGTGGATGGGCAGGGGCGTGCAACAGAACTGGCAACACTCACTACCCAAAACCAAAGTCTGTCACAAGCCGAGGATTAATCTAACTTTTCGCAGAATTATATAAACGACTTAACCCAGTTGAGAGGCCCAGGCCTCTATCCAAAGCTCCGCCTCTTCACAAGGAGCCCTGGTTTCACAGGCATCAATAAACAGTGGAGCGCCAATACGCTGCAACTGCAGCTTCTGCAACAACGCGTCCATCAGGTAACCTGCCTCAGCATAAGTATCATATGAACTGTCACCCAGCGCGATCAGACCATAACGAACTTCTGGCATAACAGGTGAACGATCCTGAAGCTGACAGTAAAGTTTCAACAAACTATCAGGAATCTCCCCCTGCCCAGTCGTAGAGGTAGAGACCAAAATGATCTCAGTTTCATCAGCCATCACATCCTCGATATCTGCCTGACGGTACAAGGTTACCTGATGTTCCTTTGCTGTTAATTTGTCCCGACATAACTCTGCAACCTCCAGAGCATTTCCATAGACAGTACCAACCAGAATTTTGATGTTCGCCATAACAACTACCGCTGAGAAAAAGTCCATTCTGCCCCTTATTTTCTCTGGCTTCCAGCAGGGAATGTAAAATTAGCTTTTACAGGCGCTAGGACCACTGGCAATCCCTTCAAGGCCTTCTACACTGAAAGATGAACACTATGCTGAAGGGGAAAATCATGGGTAATGAAAGCTTATCCAGATTGCTGGGCGAATGGGAAACACGTGCGAGAAAGATTAAAGGCAGGGAGTCAGAAACACTTTCTATCTACAAAGGTGATTCAGTCAAACTTGAAGCCCTGGCAAGCATGTACAAACTATCCAAGGATGATGTGGTCGCCACTCTGATCCACGAAGCACTGAATGAACTGGAAGCTAAAATGCCGTATGTTCAGGGTAACAAAGTGATTCGTATTGAGGATGGTGAAGAGATCTACGAAGATGCCGGACCAATGCCTCGCTATTTAGCGGAGCAACGCAAGATCCTAGAAGCGTCTTAATAGGTTCTAAATCAGTTTGCATTTCATTACGCGTCTTGCGTAATAGGCACAGCTGTATCTAATAATTAACAGTAGATTAGTCCCCTATCTACTGTAATATCCCTTCATACCCTATGCCTTTTCCTCCTGGTCTTAAACAAGGATTATCAAATTGATCAAAATACAATGGGATAAAAAGTTTGAACTTGGTCATGAACGCATCGATTTTGAACACCGCATTTTTCTGGATCTGATCAAATCGGTAAGCCAATTAGCATCAGATAAAGAGAGAGCACTACGGTTACTAAGGGAAGTGGAAAAGTACGCTGAATTTCACTTCATCAGTGAAGAAAACCTGATGCTTGATACGGGGTATCCGGATTATTCCTCACACAAGGAAGAACATCAGATTCTTCTTGCCACTTTAAAAGAAAAATCCTTTGAATACCGCCATGACCAGCTGTCACTAGAAGAACTTTCTGACTTTCTGTTTCAGTGGTTTGCCCTTCATACAACCCAGGTTGATAGTAAGCTAACCCAATATATAAGCAGATAATGGGGTATAAGAGGCATAAAAAAACCGCAGAAAGATCTGCGGTTTTTTTATGCACTTAGAATAATTAAAAAAATTACTTAAGTGTTTTCAGATAAGCAATCAGGTAATCCTGTTCAGCTTTGTCTGTGATTTCAACGTGACGCATACGAGTACCAGGAACGAAATCATCGTTACCAGCAATCCACTTGCGCAGGTTCTCATCAGTCCAAGTCAGACCAGAGTTCTTCAGCGCATCAGAGTATGCGAAACGTGGCAGTGCAGCAGCCTGACGACCAACAACACCAATTAGGCTTGGACCAAATGCATTCTTACTTTCATCCAAAGAGTGACAAGCAGAACATTTGTTAAATAATTCTTTACCAGCAGCTTCCATCATCGCTTGATCATCAGCTACAGCTACTGCTGAGAAAGAGATAGATGCAGCCAACAGTAGACTCAATTTAGTTTTCATTTTTCATTCCCCTCTAAAAATGAATAAAAATGATGAACTAAGTATATTCCCTACCGCACCGCACAACTGTTGATCTTGCGCATGATTTTCATAAGCCAGAACCAAAGTAGTATCGAACAATACTTAAGTATCAATACTATTACTAAGCCATTGTTTTAAAACAAAAAAAACGCAGCCAAGGCTACGTTTTTATATTTCTGATTTATTACTGCTTAAGCTTGCTTAGCAATAATATCTTTCCACTTAGCTGGACCTGTTGTGTGAACCGACTCACCAGAAGTATCAACAGCTACCGTTACCGGCATATCTTTTACTTCAAACTCGTAGATCGCTTCCATACCCAGTTCAGGGAATGCCAGAACTTCGGCATTTGTGATTGCTTTAGAAACTAGATACGCAGCACCGCCAACAGCCATCAGGTACACCGCTTCGTTGTCCTTGATTGCATCGATTGCAACCGGACCACGTTCAGATTTACCGATCATGCCCAGCAGACCAGTGCTTTCGATAACCTGACGAGTGAACTTATCCATACGGGTAGAAGTCGTTGGACCAGCAGGACCTACAACCTCATCACGAACTGGATCAACCGGGCCTACGTAGTAGATAAAGCGACCTTTCAGATCAACTGGTAGTTCTTCGCCATTATTCAGCATTTCTACCATTTTCTTGTGCGCCGCATCACGACCAGTCAGCATCTTACCGTTAAGAAGAACGGTTTCGCCTACTTTCCACTCTTTAACCTCTTCTGGTGTAATTTCGTCCAGATTTACGCGGCGAGTGTTAGAACCAACTTCGAACGTCACTTCCGGCCAGTCATCCAGGCTTGGAGGTGTCAGTACCGCAGGACCGTTACCGTTCAGCGTGAAATGAGTGTGACGTGTTGCTGCACAGTTAGGGATCATGCAGATAGGCAGAGAAGCCGCATGCGTTGGGCAATCCATAATCTTAACGTCCAGAACAGTTGTCAGACCACCCAGGCCCTGAGCACCTATACCCAGATCGTTTACCGCATCCATGATTTCCAGACGCAGCTCTTCAACACGGTTCTGTGGACCGCGCTCACGTAGCTCGTGAATATCGATTGGGTCCATCAGGGATTCTTTCGCCATGACTGCCGCTTTCTCAGCAGTACCACCGATACCTATACCCAGCATACCCGGTGGACACCAGCCTGCACCCATGGTTGGTACAGTTTTCTTAACCCACTCTACGATACTGTCAGATGGGTTCAGCATTACCATCTTAGATTTGTTCTCAGAACCGCCACCTTTTGCAGCAACGTGAACTTCTACTTCGTCACCGTCCACAATCTCGTAGTGGATTACAGCTGGCGTGTTGTCTTTAGTGTTCTGACGCTTACCTGCAGGATCTGCCAGAATGGAGGCACGCAGTACGTTATCTGGGTTCAGGTATGCACGACGCACGCCTTCGTTCACCATGTCAGTAACGTTCATAGTCGCATCCCACTGTACGTTCATACCCACTTTAAGGAATACAGTTACGATACCAGTGTCCTGACAGATAGGACGCTTACCTTCAGCACACATACGGGAGTTAATCAGGATCTGCGCCATCGCATCTTTTGCAGCCGGATTTTCTTCCTTCAGATAGGCTTCATGAACGCCTTGTACAAAATCAAGCGGATGGTAATAAGAGATGAACTGCAGTGCATCAGCAACGCTGCTGATTAAGTCGTCTTGACGGATTACGCTCATTCGGAGACTCCCAGTAGGCTTCTTGTCTGAGGGTTTGTATTTGATTGGTCAGCACTACAACCTGCAACCAGATTGCATGAACCATCACCCATTAATGCTCTCTCTTGGGGGAGAGCTTGATCTGGGGCATGAGTATACACCAAAAGGTAGGAGATGCGTTTCAGGCCAGGTAGTTATTTAGTCGCTATAAAATCTAGAGCGAAGCATTAATAGAGAAACAATATAGCAGGCCAAAAATCAAAAAAGCTTTACCTGTAGCTGGGGTTAGTTGGCAACGTTGCACCGCAGGTCTATGTAGATGACGCAGTGGTAGTAGCGCCACAGGCAAACCAAGCAGCACCAACCATGCTTGCGGAATAAGACCAGTAAAACTGAAGAATAAAGCAATGCCAAAGATTGCGGCCAGACAAATATAGTAGGTCAGCAACGCATTCTTAAAACCTATACGCACCGTAAGGGTTTTAATACCGTGGGCACTATCATCTTCAAAATCACGTAGCTCATTACTCAACAGCAGAAGTGATGTATAGAGGCTTACGGGAATGGAGATCAACAGTATCTCAGCGGTAATCTGAGCACTTAAAGCATAATAAGCGCCGGAAACCATCAACACACCCATAAGCCAGAACACCAGAAACACCGCTAATCCCCGGCGTTTATAGTTAATAGGTTCCAGTGTGTAACCCAAAGCTCCCAGTATCCCAATCACGGCAAAAAGCAGTAAGAGCAAACCCGATGAGTAAATAAGGTAGATTCCTAGCACTGCGGCCAAGAGGAAACAGATAAGACCATACTGAAAATTACGCCGGATTAACCCACGCACTTCTATGTATTGTTCCCCTACCAACAAGGAAAGGTCTGAATAGTCGTTAATAAGATTTACGCCAGCCTGCAGTAACAGGCCAGCGATCACGATAAGGCTCGCTAACAGATGGTTGGAATAACCATCAGAATAGGCTGCAACGATACCAGTCAGGCAAACCACCAGCGCCACACTGAAAGAGAATGGGCGTAAAGCTTTCCTGAACTGGTATTTTTCCAGCTGCATATGTACTTCTGTTTTACTTCTGCTGCTGCGAACTGTACTCAGGCGCGTTAGGCAGATCACGCATCAGCAATGCATATTCAGGATCAGCATCCAGATTCATTGGAATGCGCATCACATGACCAGAACCCGGAGCCACATCCGCTGACTGACCTTTCTTATCGATCATCTCTTCCAGCTTGAACTTGTGATTACCCTGCGGTGTCATCAGCTCCAGCGTATCACCTTTAAGGAAGCGGTTACGTACATCGATCTCCAACATGCCATCAGCGTAACCCATGACTTCACCAACAAACTGCTGATGTACGCCCACAGAGTTACCCGTCTCATAGTTCTGATATTCATCATGCACATGGCGACGGTAGAAACCTTCGGTGTAACCACGACTCGCCAGATTTTCCAGCTCATCCATCAGGCCCATATCGAATGGTTTACCTGCTACTGCATCATCAATCGCCTTACGATAAGCCTGTGCAGTACGTGCTACATAGTAGTGGGATTTTGTACGCCCTTCGATCTTCAAAGAATCGACACCCATCTCAGCAAGACGGTGTACATGCTGGATCGCACGCAGATCCTTTGAGTTCATGATGTAAGTACCATGCTCATCTTCAAACGCTGGCATATATTCACCAGGACGCGTCTCTTCCTGAAGCAGGAAGATCTGATCAGTTGGCTTACCAGTACCCAGTGCAGGATTTTCGCTCTCAGCTTCCTGTACCGCATTTGGATCAAACTGCTCAACAGGAACTACATCACCTGAGTCATCAACTTTGGCTTCGTGAGCATCGTATTTCCAGCGACAGCTGTTGGTACAAGTACCCTGGTTAGGGTCACGCTTATTGATATAACCAGACAGCAGACAACGGCCCGAGTAAGCGATACACAGCGCACCGTGAACGAATACTTCAATTTCCATCTCAGGGCAGCGCTGACGAATCTCTTCTACCTCATCCAGAGACAGCTCACGAGACAGGATGACACGCTCAACACCCATAGAATGCCAGAACTTAACAGAAGCCCAGTTCATGGTATTAGCCTGAACAGACAGATGAATCGGGATATCAGGGAAATGCTCTTTCACCAGATAGATCAAACCTGGATCAGACATGATCAAAGCATCCGGTCCCATCGCAATCACGGGACGAAGGTCATCAATATAAGTTGTTAGCTTACTGTTGTGCGGAAGAATATTACTCGCCAGGAAGAACTTCTTACCCAACTGGTGAGCAAGATCGATCCCCTCATGGAGGTTATCCATATTAAAGTCATTATTACGAACACGCAGGCTGTAGCGAGGTTGTCCGGCGTATACAGCGTCTGCTCCATAGGCAAACGCATATTTCATATTCTTCAGTGTCCCTGCAGGGGACAAAAGTTCTGGGTTCAGCATAGTTTGAGATGGCTTTTATAAGAGTCTAAATGTGCTATTTCTGATTTCAGATCAGGAAAGATCCTTTAGCGGGATCTCAAATAGCGGCGTATAGATTGATCCGTCTTCGCCGGGTTTGCTCTGGAACAGCACCACCGAATCAGCCAAGCTAAACATATCGATAGCTGGCCATTTTGTCGGTGACTTAAATTTGTTCTTACCCGGCAGACGCCCCAAAGTTACATGGGGTTTAAAATCTTCTTCCTCGTAATTGATACCGGAATCCTTGGCTACCGTAATCATAATCTCGTGCAAAATTTCCAGCTCTTCATTTACGTCCGGTAAGGCAGCAACCAAAGCTAACTTTTTATTCACACGATAATACTCTGCTGAGTTGATATGCACCTGGAATGAAGTGACATTCGCCAGTTTCTCCCGTGCACATTTCTCCAGATCATCAACCTGATTTAGGTCGATATCACCCAGAAAGCAAAGTGTTAAATGGTAACGGTCGGAATCTACCCAGCTAACCTCTGTCTTACGATCAAACTCGCACAATGTATCAGCGTGATCAGCTAACCAACGAACAACAGAATCAGGCAGCGTCAGTGCAAAAAAAGCACGGATTTTCATGGAGGTTAAATCTATCCCTGTCTTTGAGGAATGGAGTATTTTGCCTGCTGAGGCCCGACTTAGCAAACCCCAGCACACAATTTTCTGGCTATTTTTTAGCCAATTTTACTTTTTCTCTAGCAGCAGCTGCATATTGTTCAGTTTCTGTTTGACCTGGAGCAGATCCTGACTCAACTGACGTCGTGTACCATCAAACGCTCTTACCGACTGCTCATTGAGTTTAACCCGACGCTCCAGCTCAGACGTACTGCGACTTTCCAGCTTTACAATTCGATCCGTCTGACTGCGCTGAGTCTGCAACATCTCATCCTGCTGCTCCTGTATCAGTTCACCATTCGCACGCATCTCAGTTTCCATACGCGCTACCAGTTTGCTCAACTTAGCCACTTCATCTTTAACTGATTTCTTCAGTTTTTCTGCATCTGATTTCGCTGCCGCTTTTGCATCAGCGACAGCTTTAAGCTGTTTATCCTGCTTAGCTATGGTTGCCTTTAGAGATTTAACGTCCTTATTCTGCGCAGCAATGGTGCCTTGCAGTTTTTTAAGCTCTTTTTGTAATGCCGCCAGTTCTTTGCCCTGCTTGGCAATTTGCGGCTGGTTTTTCTGGTGCGCTATCACCCAGAGTTTGGCGATTTCAGAATCCAGCTGCTTATCTTTCTGCTTCAGTGCTGATTCCAGTGATGTCACATCACCCTGTAGCTTTTCACCTGACTCAGCAGCGCCCTTCTCTGCTTGTTTGAGAAGCTCCTGTAATTGGTCAATCTGCTCCTGAGCTTTTTTAAAGGTTGTTTCATCGGCCTGTTGCGCCTGATGCATACCAAAACCGAAATAACCTAAAGCCGATACCGAGGCGATCAAAATAATAATGACCAGCGTTTGTACTAACCCACCACCATTCGATGACTCATTCTCCTCAATAGGCGAAGGGGCTACAGGCCTAGACGCAGCTGTTCTGCTGCCAGATTCAGGCTCAGCGGGGCCTAAATTAGGTACATGTATATCGTCGTTATCACGGTTCATGAGTCGGGCTTCACTCTCAGAAAAATAAAACTTGGCTTATTCTACGCAGAAACAAAAAGCCCCGCAAAATGCGAGGCTCTCTGTCGTACGAAATGACTTAGGGGGGATGATATTACATCATGCCGCCCATGCCACCCATACCGCCCATGCCACCCATATCTGGCATAGCTGGAGCACCACCTTCAGATGGCTTATCAGCAACCATCGCTTCAGTAGTGATCATCAGGCCTGCAACAGAAGCTGCAGCCTGCAGCGCAGAACGAGTAACTTTAGCTGGGTCTAGGATACCCATTTCGATCATATCGCCGTATTCGCCATTTGCAGCGTTGAAACCGAAGTTACCTTCGCCTTCACGTACTTTAGATACGATTACAGAACCTTCTTCGCCCGCGTTACCAACGATCTGACGTAGTGGAGCTTCCATAGCGCGGAACGCCAGCTCTACACCTACAGACTGATCGTGGTTTTCACCTTTCAGTTCACCAACAGAAGCCAGTGCACGGATCAGAGCAACACCACCGCCAGGTACTACGCCTTCTTCAACAGCAGCACGAGTCGCGTGCAGAGCATCTTCTACGCGAGCTTTCTTCTCTTTCATCTCAACTTCAGTCGCAGCACCAACCTTAATTACTGCAACACCGCCTGCCAGCTTAGCAACACGCTCCTGCAGTTTTTCGCGGTCGTAGTCTGAAGAAGTTTCTTCCATCTGCGCACGGATCTGGTTAACACGTGCTTCGATTACGTCTGCAGCGCCAATACCATCAACGATCGTTGTGTTTTCTTTAGTGATAGAAACACGCTTCGCCTGGCCCAGCTGTTCCAGAGTTGCTTCTTCCAGAGTCAGACCAACTTCTTCAGAGATCACTGTACCGCCAGTCAGGATAGCGATATCTTCCAGCATCGCCTTACGACGATCACCGAAACCAGGTGCTTTAACAGCCGCAACTTTAACGATGCCACGCATGTTGTTTACAACCAGAGTTGCCAGCGCTTCACCTTCAACGTCTTCTGCGATGATCAGCAGTGGGCGAGAAGCTTTAGCTACGTGCTCAAGTACTGGAAGCAGTTCGCGGATGTTAGAGATTTTCTTGTCAGCTAGCAGGATAAATGGCTGCTCTACTTCAGCAGACATGTTGTCCTGGTTGTTGATGAAGTAAGGAGACAGGTAACCACGGTCGAACTGCATACCTTCTACAACGTCCAGTTCGTTTTCCAGTGCAGAACCTTCTTCTACAGTGATAACGCCTTCTTTACCTACTTTAGACATCGCTTCAGCGATGATCTCACCAACCTGTGTGTCAGCGTTAGCAGAGATAGTACCTACCTGAGCGATCGCTTTGTTATCTGCACATGGAACAGCCATGTCCTTGATCTGTTCAACAACAGCAGCAGCAGCTTTGTCGATACCGCGTTTCAGGTCCATTGGGTTCATGCCAGCAGCTACAGATTTCAGACCTTCGTTAACGATCGCCTGAGCCAGAACTGTTGCAGTTGTAGTACCGTCACCTGCTACGTCGTTCGCCTGGGACGCTACTTCTTTAACCATCTGTGCGCCCATGTTTTCGAACTTGTCTTCCAGCTCGATCTCTTTCGCTACAGATACACCGTCTTTAGTTACTGTTGGTGCGCCGAAAGATTTATCCAGAACTACGTTACGACCTTTAGGGCCCAGAGTAGTTTTTACAGCATCAGCCAGAATGTTTACACCAGCCAGCATGCGCTGACGAGCGTCGTTACCAAATAGTACTTCTTTAGCCATTTTTAAAATCCTGTATCAAAATTCTTTGAGTAATGTTCGAAGAACGAAAAGTTAAACTGGTATTAATCGGAATTAATCTTCCAGTACACCGTAAATTTCGTTTTCGCTCAGAATCAACAGCTCTTCGCCGTCAACTTTAACTGTGTTCGCGTAACCACCGAACAGTACTGTATCCCCAACCTGAACAGTCAGCGCCTGACGCTCACCGTTATTCAGAATACGACCTTCGCCAACTGCGATAACTTTACCCTGGTTTGGTTTTTCCTGTGCGGAACCAGGCAGTACGATACCACTAGCTGTAGTAGCTTCTTCTTCGTTACGACGAACAACTACACGATCGTGAAGTGGACGAATTTTCATCTGTTTCTTCTCCTGATCTTTGTCTGATCAAAATCAACATTTGTTATTTGGAATTGGGCAGGCCTACAACCGATATTCTTGCCCTTTGAATTGCTTAGCTGGGGCGCAGAAAATGAATTCAACACCTTCGTCTATAAAAAAGGTAAAAAAATTAAAAAAGTTAGTCCTTTCGCTCAAATTCGCCATCAATCACATCACCATCGATGACATTACCTGAACGAGGTTTACCCGTTTCAGATTGATGAGGGTGCGAATGTGGCTGATGCTGAAAAGGATCACTACTATAAAACTGAGCTGAAGCGGAATGCTGTTGCTGTGCTGCAATGACGGTAAAACGACTCAGCAAGCTTTTGGCAAATGCTTGTCGGGTATATGGGATAAGACAGCTAAAACCAATAACATCCGTGACAAAGCCTGGAGTCACCAATAAAGCACCACCCACCGCTAACACGATACCTTCTACCATTTCCTGACCTGGGATTTCGCCCTGATTAGCACGTTGTTGGGCGCGGGCTAGCGTTGACAGTCCCTGATAGCGCAACATATTCACACCGATAAACGCAGACAGCAAAACTAATCCAACCGTGTTCCAGGCACCTATCGCCTCACCTACATTGATAAGAACGGTGATCTCAATGATAGGAACAATGATGAACAGCAGAAAAAGAAACTTCATAAACCTAATTAGACCCCTTCGACGCAAAATATTAGGTACTAGAACTATATAGATAGAGGTAAATAACAGGATTTCAAGCCCTATATACCCACAGTAATAAAATGGTCTTTGTCTGTTTCATGAGCAAGTACTAAATAATACCAAAGTACGAGCACTATAATGCATTGCAAAAAAAACCTAGTCATTCATAGACTTAGCATTCGCAACACAAGACTAAAGTTCCTGTTCTTAAGTTTATAAAACCTATTGATAAATGAATACCCGTATCCACTTATGGACTTTTTTGCAAAAGCGAGATAAGTTTAAATTCTGCACAATGACGCAACGCACAAAAACAGAGTCAAACCGAAGTAAGGGTAATCCT
>NZ_JAAEQH010000170.1 GCF_024231755.1 Neptuniibacter sp. | reverse complement strand
TACACGAGGCTCTTCGCTTCCCTGCCTTCCCGATTCGTCAGTTTTCCCAAACTGGCCAATCGCCGGCGCTCGATGACCATGTGATTGCTTCGTTGATAATTCTTACATTCTTTCATAATGAGTTTTTGTTGATTTGTTTGATTCGGCTCATCATCCGCAGATCTGTAATTAGAGTGTTCAAGGAGTAAACTCAGAGACGGTTGGTCTTCGTTTTTGCTCTGCTTTCTTTCGCGTAAAGTGAACTGTCGTTAGTAAACGTAGGCTATTGTTCTTTTGGTTTGTGGTGTGAAGCGCCTGGGCTTCTCCGAGGGGTGAAGCATAGGTGCGAGGTTTCCGGTTCTCATTTGTCCCATCTGGGTCTCACCGGAACGGTGGGACATAGGCGGTTTTGTGGAGTGATTTTCCGTAACAAGATGCGTGTAGTTCAGGTAACTGGTACTTTTGTTTGTATTAACGATTTGGGCCTGCTTAGTTCCGCCAGCCAGTTAGTGTTGGGAGCTAATGCAGCCCCTTGCGAGCCTGTACTGACCGCGCAACTGTCATCGGGAAACT
>NZ_JAAEQH010000169.1 GCF_024231755.1 Neptuniibacter sp. | reverse complement strand
CCTGGTCAATCAGCCTCTCCACAGCATCCACGTTTTCTTCGGTAACCGCTGTCAGTGGTCTGGCAGGGCGAGGATCATCTTCTGAGTTAGCTTTCCCCTCTTGAACTCGCAGAACCAACTGGTCACTACGCAGGGGCAGTTTTCCGCATTGCTTGTCTAAATTAAAGAGCCCTGCATTAGATCCTTGTGGTAATAAAACGTAAGTAAAGTGTAGAGTCGTCTGAAGCTCTGCATCTCTTAATACGGTTCTCGCTACGCATAATGCAGCAAGCGGCGGCTGAAGATGGTGCAGAATAAAAGTCGCTTCAGGAACCGTCGTCACGTGATCAAACGTCGCTTTGTGATTGGTCATACGGGTTTTGTATCTCGTTGTGCTCT
This sequence comes from Neptuniibacter sp., assembly GCF_024231755.1. Classification (GTDB taxonomy): domain Bacteria; phylum Pseudomonadota; class Gammaproteobacteria; order Pseudomonadales; family Balneatricaceae; genus Neptuniibacter. The sequence goes on along the minus strand of NZ_JAAEQH010000169.1, from coordinate 367 downwards.
GCCTCATTCTTGTGTGAATAAAGTTGTTGGACCAGATGGTTGTGTGAAGAGCTCGCTCTGTTTGCAACGAAGTCTGAGGTTTCAGCAAAGGAGACAGCCGACGTACAGGCTGTTGCCTTTTTCCTTTCTTTATTTATCCGGAGTTCTTACAGAGTTGTTTAGTCGGAGGTAAAGGGAACCGCGTCTTTAGCTTTAGCTGTTTGGTTTGACCGGACAGCTATCGCACTTGTCAGGACCAGAGTTGGACTGGGCTAACTTAGATAGCTGTGGCGCCGTGCTTAATCCGTGTGTTTAGCTAGTTTTAGTGAACACTAGCTGCCAGCCCCGGCCTTGATCGATTCTTGGTGTTGCAAGGTGTTGTATAGCT
>NZ_JAAEQH010000168.1 GCF_024231755.1 Neptuniibacter sp. | reverse complement strand
TGCCATTTCTTTTGCGATCTCTGTGCGGCTCAGATCCTTTAAGGACTTGTTGCCACAATGAACCTGTCCATGATCTGCAGGTAACAACCCAAGTAAGAGTTGTAGCAGGGTTGATTTACCTGCTCCGTTGGCCCCGATCAGTCCTATAAATTCACCCGCTGCAAAGCTTAGTGACAGATCTTTAATAACCGGCTGCTGATAGCTGAAACTGAGGTCCTTGCATTGAAGTTTTGTCATATCCATTCTCCTCTACAACTTGCCTGATCTGCGCTGACGTAGCAGCAGAAATAGGAAGAATGGTGCACCGAAAGATGCAGTAATTACCCCAAGTGGCATCGTTTTTTCTGGCAAGATGCTACGTAGCAATAGATCCGCTGCGACCAGTGCCAGTGCTCCACCAATAGCTGAAGCCGGTAACAGGTAACGGTGATGAGGCCCCAGAATCATTCGTAGAATATGAGGCACAACTAATCCTATAAAGCTGATTCCACCACATACGGAGATGGCAGCACCAACAAGGAATGAGGTGATCAACAATAGATCACGCCGGGTTTTGGCTACATCAATACCTATTGAGCTAGCGTGGACTTCACCTAACAACAGGGCATCCAGGCTACGTGAATAACGTAGTAGCAGCACAATGCCGAATATAGCGAGTGGTGCTATTAACAGTACGTGATCCCAGGTGCGACCATCCAGACCACCCATGGTCCAGTAGAGAATGGATTGGCCAACACCCCAGCTATCCAAAGACATAGCTAGAATCAGTGATGACAATGCTGAATTCAGCGCTGCCATAGCGATACCAGCCATCAGCAGGGTGCTGATAGGTGCATGTCCTCGCTGACTGGCAATTCGGTATACAATAAACAGAGTCAATCCGGCCCCGGCAAACGCAAACAGGGGAAGAATCCAGACTGACACAGTCGCCAGACCCAGGAATATAGCGATTACTGCTCCCAGAGAAGCACCAGAAGAAACACCCAGAATGGAAGGGGAGGCAAGAGGATTACGGAACATCCCCTGCATAACCGCCCCACAGATTGCCAAACATCCTCCCGCCAGAGCACCGACCAGTAATCGAGGTAAACGAACATCTACCAGAACACTGACCATCCACTGGGATGTTGTATTCTCTATATTAAGTAGGTTTTGCCAGAGTAAAAGCGGCACTTCACTCACCGGAATATTCGCTGGACCGGACACTAGACCTGCAAAAAGGCAGGTAACAAGCATGGCTGATATCAATGTGAAAATCAGTGCTTTGTTGTTTCGGTAAGTTGAAGCTGTCATTCAGTTGTGCCCTGATTAGAAAAAAGCTCGGGATGGATAATCGACGCTACCTGTTCAACCCCATTCCAACTGAACTGAGAAACTGCAAACAGCCAGTTTCCTTTAAGGTCATAAACGCGGTTGTTTTTAACCGCGGGTACATTCTGCCAAGCGGTGCGTTTCATGAGTTGTTCAGCTGGGGAAAGCTGATCAGCATCTGCCCAACCACTGGTCAGTACAATATCTGGTTGTAAGCCTATTACCAGCTCTTCATTAATCTTCTGCGATCCGTTGATCCCTGTATCACGCAGCACATTATAACCACCTGCCAGATGAATAATCTCATCTATGGTTGTATTTGGGCCAACAGAACTACCGTTAAGGTTGTAGAACAAGACTCTAGGGTAGGTGACGTTTTTTAGTTTGGCCTCAACCGACTGCAATTTCTGGTCGATCTGTTGCAGAAGCTTGCTAGCTGCTGTTGTAGTGTTTGTTACTGCTGCGACCGTGTGCAGGTTCTGCTTGATATCCGCCAGCGTGTTAAATTCAGTGAGACGGACAACAGGAATATCTGTATTGAGGAGTAAACGAACGGTTTCTGCACGAGTATAGGGAGAGATAAAAACCAGATCAGGTTGCAGTGCGATGATCTCTTCTACTTCCCCTCTTATACGGGACACACTATCCGGATAGTAATTTGCCACATTTGATATGGCCGGGTTATCAGCGAGAGAGGTTACAGCTGCAATACGTGAGTGATGTACTAATGCAGCTAGAATCTCATCTGTTGTCAGGGTAACGGAAACAATTCTTTGTGGTGGTTCTTGCAGGAAGATCGTTTCACCTACCGCATCTGTAAGTTTAAGAGGGAATTCGGTGCCTTCAACTTGGGTTGCCTGTAGCGCTCCGGGGCTGAGTAAACCTGGGCGGATATCCAGAATCCATGAAATGGATACGGCAAGCATTATAAGCACTGCCGAAAGTGTCAATTTTAATCTATTTGTCATGGGATCTGGGCTATCTGGGTTACTAGTGGACAGATTCTAAATCTGTCCTTTCGATTAGGCGATAGCTTCCGGATCTTTTTTGGCAGATCAATCTTGGGCGTGGCTTAGATACATTGTTAGGTGGTGGGTAGGGAAAAGAGTTATTCCTTTTACTCAATTTCCGATTCGGCCCTTGATCATAGCTTCTATAGTATCCAGCTTTTGTTTCATCTTATTAATATCGGAATCATTGTCATCGGTGACAGGAGATATTTTGATCATATCTAGCATTTCAACTAGAAATGCCTCTTCATTCATCTGCTGCAATTGATCAGAGTTCCAGATTTTCTGTTTATATGGCATGTCGGTTCTCCCGAATTGGGGTATATACCTTTTAGGTATGGGCGAGAACAGAGAATTTGGCAAGTTTATATCTGGACAGGGAAATGACTGAATGTGAGAGAGGGGTAGCTGGAGGCTACCCACTTACTCTTCATATATATAAATTAGGTTTTAAGTTCAGCAACAAGGTTATTCAACTGCAATAATTCACTGCTGACCTCTTCGCTGATCTGTGAGGTTTGGCTGGCACTGTCATTAGTGCTACTCGCATACAGTGTGATGCTGGCCAGGTTTGCATGTATCTCTTTAACCACAGCGGACTGCTCCTCAGCGGCAGCAGCGATTTGAGTATTCATTGCTGCCATGCTTTCAACCACTGATGATGCTTCTGCAAGGTCTGACACAGTGTGACTTGCTTGTTGGATGCAGTGACTTGCGTTTTCTTGTCCTTGTTGCATCACCGCTATTGCACCAGAGGTTGCTGATTGAAGGTTTTCTAATAGTTCCTGAATATCTTCGGTTGAGGCCTGAGTACGTTGCGAAAGGGAGCGTACTTCATCTGCTACAACAGCAAAACCACGACCAGATTCACCTGCTCGCGCTGCTTCGATCGCGGCATTAAGAGCTAACAAATTGGTTTGCTCGGCAATACCCCGGATGTCACCTAGAACCTCACTGATCCGGCCTGTTTCTGCTGCCAGAGAGGTGAGTTGAGATGAAGCATTCTCAACATTGGTATTTAACTGTTCTATAACTTGCTGGTTTTTCTGAGCGATTCCGGAGCCGGATAGGACTTTCTGAAGGACATCGCGGCCTAGTTCAGCGGCATGATCAGTAGATTGTGCAATCTCAGAAACACTGCCGGACATCTGTTCAACCGCTGTAGCCGTTTTTTCTGTTTCACGCTTTTGTTGTTCGACTTGATCTCTTGTAGCGCCCATTAACACGATGGATTGTTCTGAGCGTTGTACTAGCTCTGTTGAAGTGGCACGAATGACTGTGACCATACCGCCGAGTTTTTCCATCAAACGGTTAAATGCAACAGCCGCCTGTGCAGTTTCATCCTTGCCTTTTACAGGTAAGCGCACACCCAAATCACCATCCCCGTCTGAGATCTCTATCAGACGATCACGCATATTAATGACGGGTAGTGTGATTTCCTTGGAAATAATAACTGCCAATAGGATGCCTAAAACTACTGCGATGGCAAAGATAGCCATAATGATTTTTTGAGCTTTAATCTCGTCATGTTCGGCGCGTTGAGTGGCTTCCAGGGTAAAAGTCTGTATCTGGTCTAATGCATCAATTAGCTCGTGATCAATTTTATCCTCTAGCTCGATGATATGGCCTACTGATGCTACCGCCGAAGAGGCTTTGCCATCATTTACCTGTTGAAACAGGGAAAGAGCTAGCTCATCATATTCTGCATGGTTCTTATCAATCTCTAACACAGTCTGAAATAAGGATTCGAATTGTGTTTTGGCTTCCTGGCTATGTGCCTTTGTAATTGCATGTTCGAGAAGTTCTTCTAACTGTTTGAACTCTTGATCTACTTTGTCTGCCAGAGTGTGAAAGGCATTCGTTGTTAAACTCATCTCCTGAGAACGATTTTCACCATACTTTATTGCAGTTGCGTAAGAGAGGCTGCGTTCAAATAGAATCGCTTGTTCAAGCTGATGCTGGGCAACTTTTGACAGCATATTAGTGATTGGCAAATCTTCTTCAGCTACTTCGATCAGCTCAATACCTATTTTATTCATCTGATAGGTGGCAACGCCTCCTAATAGAATGATAAGTATCAAGTTTATTGCTGCCAGAAGAGCAATTCGTGAAGATATTTTGAGTGAGCTTAGCAGCATTTGATGAGCCCCTTCCTTATGTATGCAGTTGTGATTTTAGATTTTCCATACATTTTTGAATCTCATTAACCCTTACTTTTTTGCGATTAAATCAATAAAAAACATATGGTTATATATTATTTAGTTTTTTTTAATGTAACAGATTAATTGTTTCAGGAAATGCTTAGTGACAAATTTTTTTGATTTATTGTTCATTTACTCTTTTTGTTAGCCCTTGCCAGCCCAAATAAGGTAGTGGTTGTTAGGTAAAGAGCAGGGTTGCTACTTTCTGGTGCATAAACAGTAGATAAAAATATGGGGTCAGGGGGATATGATGCGGGTATTACCCAGGAGCTGAATATCTATTCTATGGATCTAAGGGGAGTAATTCTTTGTAGCACTTAAAGGGTGATTAATTATTTCTATTTCGCATCAGTAAAATTGTCATGTATTAATATTATTGTGCATATGCGTAATAAATCTGGAGGATTTATGATTGATGTGGACGTAGTTACGGATGTAGATGAAGGATATGCCCAGACTGTGCATGGTGTTACGGGTGAAGAACTGGAGTGTTATGTTCTGGGGCGTATTCCTGAAGGGGAGAGCGAAGTGCAGCTGGCTGAGCCTACCAGACATTGTAACCTTCCCGTGAGTTTTACTCAGGACCTTGGGGAGTTTTTCTTTGAACTAGCCGAGGAGCATTTTAGGTGTAAAGAAGGAGATGAAATTCTGCTTCTGACAGCCAAGGTTGATTGTGCGGGGTTAGGAGAGGACCAAACAGTGAGTGGTTTCCAGCAGCGTGCTGAAGCTTCTCTCAATTCTGGAAATAGCATTGTGATTAAACGCAGAAAAGCGCTAGCTGCCGCGTCAGAGGAGTTAACTTTACGCGTGCGTAATAACCTTTATTCAGGTCATCGACTGCTAACATAAAGATATGCGCCTATCGGTATAGCTCTTCCGGTGCGTACTGTAATTCGAGCTGTAACCTGTCTGCTTTTTTTAGTCCTTTAAGGACTAGCCCGTAAGAACGGTCTATAAGGCGTTCGATCTCTTTCTCTGGCATAGAGTCGACCAAAACGACACTGATCCAGTGTTTTTTTGACATGTGATATGCAGGCAACACTTCAGGAAATATATCGCGAAGCATAAAGGCTTCTTCTGGATCACACTTAAGATTGAGGAATGCGCAGTTGGCGTATTCAGCGCCTAGCTCTTTGCCTTTCTCTCCTGTGGTTGCAAGCAGGCCAAACATCTTATCTTTTACTTTAAATACTTCCACATCGGGCCCGAATGGGTATTCGCGCACAGCTTCTGGTCGTGACATACAGTAGTAGCTGGCTTCTTTGTAATCCATTTGGTTTTGTATCTCCGTTGCCAGTTTAGTGTGTAATCGCATTTACTTTAGTGTATTACCTGCTTAAGGTCATCTTGCGGATTTTGGAGAGAGTTTTAGATGAAAAAGTTAATATGGGCTGTAGGTTGTGCTCTACTGCTAAGTGCTTGTGGTGATGAGCAGGAAGTGGGGGATGTCTCGTTAGGTATGCTCACTACAAAAGATATCAAGATAAGTGTGCTGGTTGACCCGTTGGTGACTGGTGTTACTTGCCATGTGGCAAGTATCGAAGCCGATCTGGATTTTGCTGATCCAAGTGACTCCTCAATTGCCTGCCGCCAGACGGGGCCTATCACGCAAGAGATATTAGCAAAAATAGACATGTCCAAATCAGGTGAGGTGGTATTTAAACAGTCGAAAAGTATTCTGTTTAAATCAATGAAGATTCGCCGGATTTATGATCCTAAGTCGCAAACGTTAATGTATGTTTCCTATTCTACAAAGGAAACATCAGGTAGCTACAAGCACAGCCTTTCAACCGTTCCTTTATGGGGCACGGCTGCATACCAACAAAAATAAGGGGAGAAAGAGATGGTTAAAGTTGGAGATAAAGTTCCAGACGTTTCAGTTGGCAGTGTGCTGGCGGGTGAGAGCACCACAGTGACTACTGATCAGTTATTTGCTGCTAAGAAGGTTGTCTTGTTTGCCCTACCTGGTGCGTTTACCCCTACCTGTTCGGCATCGCATCTACCTGGTTATGTGGTTAATGCCGATGAGTTCTTTACCAGAGGGATTGATATTATCGCATGTCTATCAGTGAATGATGCTTTTGTGATGAAGGCTTGGGCTGAGGCGCAAAATGCTGAAAAGATCACTATGATTGCTGATGGTGGTGCTGACTTTACTAAAGCGCTGGGGCTGGAAATGGAAACGGGGGCATTCGGTGGTGTTCGCTCTAAGCGCTTCGCTATGATTATTGAAGATGGTGTTATCACTGCTTTGAATGTGGAAGAGCCAAAACAGTTTGCAGTGAGTAGTGCCGAAACAATGTTAGCGTTGCTGTAGTTGAAAAAAGTTGAAAAAAGTTGAAAAAGCTTGAGGCAATCTCAGTTAGCAATTGTACCTTGCTAACTGAGATTTTTAATGCCTGTATGTCTATCGCTCCAGTTACTTTAATTTCTGCTCAGCGATAATATGTTCGTAAGAGAACAAGTAATGGGTTTCTTTGTATGGTGCATGGCAGGATGCACATTTAAGCAGATCTTTATCAGCTCGTTTGCCATCCGGTTTGAATACTGCGAAGTCCCAGTCATCATTTCCAAGCCCTTCCGGGTATTCAGCCGCTGCACCTTTACGGCGCTCCATAACTGCAATAGCTGCAAACTTATTCGGGATACGCTGACCTAGTGAAGAGGTCACGACCTTGCCGTCGGCGTCCTTAACCACCTTATAAATCTCTGCAACAATTTTGGAACCGTAGGGAAGTTGTCCGTTAGCTTCCGTTCCACTTAGCCCGGTATCGTTGATAAACAGGCGGATATACTGATCATCGTTCCGGGTACGATTAAGGGATAGATAAGGGGTGTAGTTGTCTTTGTATCCTTCAGGGTATGTGACCTGGTCCCCGGGACCTGCAAGAGCAATGCTGCTACAGAGCATGCCTGCCAGAGCAATAACTTTTTTCATGCTGTATTTCCTCACTATTTTTTATTGTTGTTTCCTTGAGTAAGTTGATTAACATCAACATGTATTTATTATGCATGTTTTTGTTTGTCACGCAGTTCAATTTGCTCATCAGTTAGACCTAATCAGTTTAGTCCTTTAGTGTGCTTAACCCTTAAAATATGAAGGGAAATTTAAGAGCTTTATACCGAACTTATCTTTAAAACTCGGAAACACCCTATTATGATGCGCGGAACAACTCTGGGATTTATCATCATGAACAAAAGCCTTCTGACAAATTTTGCCGCTTTTCTGGTTTTTTTGGCCGGTATTATCTCTGGTGACGATACTCTGCTGACTATAGGCCTTTTTGCTTTGTCAGGAGCGCTGACTAACTGGCTTGCAGTTCATATGCTGTTTGAAAAGGTACCTGGGTTATACGGCTCTGGGGTGATTCCCGCTCGATTTGAAGATTTTAAACTGGGTATTAAAACGTTAATGATGGATCAGTTCTTTACTGAGGAAAATATCGAACGTTTCCTCAGTGCTGAAAATGGAAAACAGCCGGATCTGCATCTTGCTCCTGTGATTGAAAAAGTGGATTTCTCTCCGACTTTTGATTCGCTTATTGAGGTCATTCAGCAATCCTCTTTTGGAGGGATGTTGGCGATGGTTGGTGGCACTGAAGTGCTGGAACCTCTGCGAGAGCCGTTCGCAGAGAAGATGAAAACCTCCATTGAAGATATGACCCGTGATGAAGCGTTTATCGCTATGTTGCGTGATGAGCTGGAAAGCCCGAATGTTATGGCCGAGATGCAAGACAAGGTGGAGAGTATTGTTCAACAACGTCTGGACGAACTGACACCTGAACTGGTTAAACAGATTGTGCAGCAGATGATTCGCGAGCATCTGGGATGGCTGGTTGTCTGGGGCGGTGTTTTTGGTGGCTTGATTGGTCTTATAGCGGCGATGCTAGGGGTGTAATTCACTCCTAGTAAACCTGTGCACTAATAATCATATTTGATCGTATATTACAGAATGCTTCCTGTTTTCTACTACACTTGTTTTATTGCTATTCAGCGTTGTAAAACAATAAAAAATGAATCAGGAAGCGTCTTCACCTTATACCACCTTTGTCTTCTTGGTATTGGTCGCCAGTGGCTTGTTGTTGGCTGTCACATGGGCCGCATATGATGCCTATCAATTTACTCATCACGAACTGACCCGCAATAACGATCTTAAAAGCACCCGTGCAGATATTATTTACTACGATGAAGTGCTGACCATGTCTGCACTTATGGCGGCTAGGACAGGGGATCGACAGTGGATAGATCGTTATCATGAGTATGAAGTTCAACTGACCAAATCGATCAACACCGCACTCGAAAATGCACATAATCCCTCGATTAAACAATATGTTAATGATACTGGTGATGCCAATAACCTACTGGTTATGATTGAGCTAACCGCTTTCGAATTTGTCCATATGGGAGATCAGCGTTCGGCTTGGGAGCTGTTAAACAGCGCAGAATATAAAATGCATAAGCAGGCTTATTCTGATGGCATGGAGTCTGTATCCAGTCTCTTGGAAATAGAGGCAACTATAGCTCGCGCAGCTACGCAACAACGTCTGCTTTTCAATTTGATGGGCAGTATGATTGCTCTAGTCTGTGTAGTGGTTATCTGGTTTATGATGGGGCATCTGATCCGTGACTGGCAGTTAAAGCAGAACGAGCACAAGAAGCATCTTGAACTACTGGCCACTTTTGACCCTTTGACCAATTTACCAAACCGGCGTTTGTTAATAGATCGTTTGGAGCAATCAATCAAACAAAGCCACCGTAAATCCGGGTATTGCGGTATGGTGATGTTTATCGATCTGGATGGCTTTAAGCCGATAAACGACCGCTTTGGGCATGCTGTCGGTGATCAGCTACTGATAACGATAGCTCAACGAATGTCAGAAACTGTCCGTGAAGGAGATACCGTTGCTCGTCTTGGGGGAGATGAATTTATCGTTTCACTGGTAGATGTGGATCTGAGTGAGGTTGAATCTGTGATGCCTGACAGAGTTCTGGAAATGATCAATCAGCCAGTTGAACTGGAAGGAGAGATAGTAAAGGTATCAGCAAGTATTGGTATCTCCCTGTATCCACAGATGGGTAAAGTTGATGCAGAAACCCTGATTCGGCAGGCTGACCTAGCGATGTATCAGGCAAAACAGGCAGGTAAAAATGGTTACAGTTTTGCAGCTTAAATGCTAAAGCTTGAACCTAAGCTAACTAACCGCTTCGCTAACTATTCTAAACTGACCCTCAATTAATTCCGATCATTAAAGGGAAACGATACTTGTGTTCCTGGATTCACTGACGGTATCTGCAACAGAGATACTGGGACTTACTAGTGATTATTTTTCCTTTGAACGCCCATTCAATCATATATTCAACTACATTATTAAATGTACAGCATATAAAGAGATTCAGTTATATCAAAAGCGAAAGTTATGGGAAGGAATTCAGATGGAAACTGCTTTGAGCCTGAAGGATATCAATGACGAGGTGGCGCAACTTCCATTACTGCCAGGCGTCCTTTTTGAGTTAATGAAGCTCGATCCTGAAGATACGGTATTTTATGACCGAATGCTGCAACTGGCCAAAATTGATCCTCCTCTTGCTACTTTTATAATTGCATACTCTAACAGCGCTATTTCTTCTCCCAACAGCAAAATCGATAGCCTCCAAAGTGCGCTGACGCGTGTTGGTTCAAGGACAATAATGGAGCTACTGACAGCACTGTCTGTATCAAAAGTCTTTGTGCCACAAAAGAAAGAGCATAAAGAGATTTGGCGACATTCAATTGAAGTGGCTCATATTGCATCTTACCTAGCAAGACTATCACCTGATGAAGCGAGTAACCCTGACACCGCGTATCTGGCTGGGCTATTACATGATATTGGGCGCTTTGTATTATTTCAGCTGTCGCCAGAGGTTCTTAATGAAATCGATGAAAAGGGCTGGGGTTCCCCGGATGAGCTTATTGCCGTTGAACTGGAAACAATAGGCTTTGACCACTCAAAAGTAGGCTACCTTGCGTGTAAAAAATTAGAAATCCCGCAATTAATAGCCAATGTGGTCCGTTACCATCATAAAGTTGCTGTTATTTCTCACCCCAAAGCCCCCCAAGATCTACAAAGCTTGAGCCTCTATATCCAGGTTGCAGATGCTGTAAGCATGATGCTTGCAAATAATGAAGACTGGCCATCTTGGACGGAGGATAATTTACTTGAGCACATTCTTTCTTTTTGTATTCATCCTTCTTGGAAAGCTAAAGGTGTTGCCATCTCTTCCCTCGTTCCCGCACTGCCAATTTTAATCGAGAAATCAACAAAACTGAGTAAAAGTCTCGGGGCTTAGCTTAGAAAGCCCCAATTGGTTTAAGCAATGTTTGTAATCTAAATCCCAGGTTTCTTTAACGGAACCCTTTCTAACCGTGAGCATTTATTGAATCTTGCGGGGCTTCATCGCGCTCTGTTTCAGTGTAATCGCGAACGACTTCAGCAACCCTGATTCGGTAGGATTCAAACAAGCGTTTCTTTCCCGAGCTTTGTGCATTTCTGTGTTCCATCAGGTTGCGCCAGTTAGCGATTGCTGCTTCATCTCGCCAAAAAGATAGGCTAAGAATTTTGTTCTCATCCACCAGGCTTTGGAAACGTTCTATTGAGATGAAACCATCGCGATTCTCAAGAAATGTGCGCAGTTTAGCTGCAATTTCCAGATATTCTTCTTTCCCTTCTTTGGTAGGGACCACCTCAAAAATTACAGCAAACATAGGTATTTCTCCGCTAAGTGAAACTGACAATATAACGGAATTATCCTGCAACAATGATTGAATTTTTCAGAGTGATTACTTCCGTAGAAATGAACGTTCAAGATCAAGGTTTTGTTATAAGTATTTGTGCTATTCTCTCCCTGTTTTGCTTCTATATGGAATATCCCTTTGAAGAACCTGCTGCACCTTTTTCTCTGTTGCTTTCTATTGCCTTCCAGTTGGAGTTGGGCTGAGAGCAGAACGGACTCAGAGGTCCGTTTTGGTACCTTTGCTCATCCCCCATATGCTTATGAGCTTGATTCCGGTGAACAGGTAGGCTCTCTGTATGAAGTCGCGAATGCGATTCTGCGTCAAGCTGGGTTGCAAGGAAAAAATGAGGTTCTGCCTACGAAGCGACTGTTCCAGCAGTTAAAGAACGGCATGTCTGACTGTTCATTGATGATTAAAAATGAGATTACCAAAAGTAATTTTAATCTGATTGAACCTATTGGAGAGATTGTCAGTACAGGTATAACAGCAAAGCCAGGGGTGAGATTAGAGAGTTATGATGATTTGGAAGAGATCATCATTGCGGTGCCTAGAGGTATCTACATTTACTCACCTTTCGATCAGGATAAAAGCCTTAATAAAGTTGCCACGAATGATTATGGACATAGTGCTGTAATGCTGGGGCGTGGGCGAGTGGATGCCATGGCAGGTGTGGTTGAGAGCATGTTGTTCAATGTTCATAAACAGGATGTGAAAGTCGGTGAATCATTGATCTTCTCAACTTATCCAATCTGGATGTTGTGTGCCAGAGATGCTCTCCCGGAAAGTACGCTAATTAGATTACAGAGTGCGGTTAAATCTTTACGTGAAGATGGAACTATTCGTCAGATTTTCCTATCTCACGCAGAATAGTATAAATCCAGACTATTATGCTTAAGGTAAGTTACTTTTTCACTGTAGGGGGATCGTTATGTTTCGTTTCAACCGGCTAGTGCCTTTCCTGTTCTTCTTTTGCATTTCAGCCGCCAGTGCTGAGAGCGCTCAAAGCCTAACTGAAAAGAAGATTGTTAGTGCGTTGGACAATGAGATTCGTACTGTTGAAGAGAAAGCTCGCGATCAGAGACGTAAGCCTTTGCAAACACTGAAATTCTTCGGTCTACAGGATGATATGCGGGTGCTAGAGCTCTTTCCTGGTGGTGGTTGGTACACAAAAATTCTAGGGGATGTACTGCGTGAAAAAGGGGAACTGCATCTAGCGATGGGGCTCAACTTTCTGGATAAAGGTGTTAAACAATGGGGGAAAGGGCATCTCCAATATGTCAGTGAGGATAACCACATTTGGCAGCGCTCTAAAATGCATAAGTTTATCCGCTATTACGACAAAATTGAGTTTGGATTAACTGATCTGGATATGGTTCTGACCTTTCGAAATATGCATAACATGACACCCCATAGTCGAATCTTGTTAAACAAAGAAGTTTTCAAATCACTTAAGCCTGGTGGAGTCTATGGTGTAATTGATCACACCCGCCGTCATATGGAACCATATAGCGTTGATCGCTGGCGCCGGGTTGATCCGGTTCGCATAATCAAAGAAGCGCTGGATGCCGGTTTTATATTAGAGGATTGGTCTGATATGCATGCGCGCGCAGAAGATGGTTTGATCTACGATTCTGTTCACCCATCATTGGACAAGTTCAGCGACCGTTTTACCCTAAAGTTTCGTAAGCCCAAGTAATGCTTAAGGTGACTGACAGTAAGTTTCGGTTTGGTTTCAATCCCTCCTTGTATTACATGTTTTCTGAGTATTTATATTGAAACTAAATAACCGTTTATCCACTATCGCTGACATGGTTAGTGATCGTTATGACCACGTCTGGGATTGTTGCTGCGATCATGGTTTTTTAGGCCATGCTCTTATATCTGGCTTATCTGCAAAAATACATTTTGTGGATGTGGTTAAGCCACTTATAGACCAGTTGCAGTTGCAATTAGAAAAGCAGTTTCCTCGATCTGAAAACTGGCAGGTACATTGTACTGACCTTAGAACGATCATCTTGCCAGCCAGTGAAGCCAAGCACCTCTTGATTATTGCTGGGGTAGGTGGTGACCTGATTATTGAGTTTGTTCAGAAGATTCTCAGCAATAACCCTAACGCTAATATTGAGTTTATGCTTTGCCCTGTAAGGCATAATTTCAAAGTACGGCAAGCCCTGATTGATCAGGGCTTAGGCTTGTTTAATGAGAAACTTGTGTTTGATAAAGGTCTCTATTACGAGGTGATCCATGCTGGGAGGGAGGCTAAACAGAGTATAGAAACGATGGGTTCTCTCATGTGGGATCTTTCTCAACAGCCTCATCGGGATTATCTTGAGCAGAATATTGCGCATTACCAACGGGCGGTTCGTTCTAAACCCGAGGAATTCAGTGAAATTTTGTATGCTTATCAGAAACTTAAGTCTGGAATAGTTTGCATTGATTAGATCTTCTTCCTACTCTGAGAAGGAAGGTTTAGTTTATCTGTAAATTAGTTCGTGTAATTCAGAATATATCAGACGAATTCGTACGAGGGATGCTCATGTTTAAACAAGTGTTAAAACTTTTTACACTTTTGTTTTCTTCTCTGCTGTTATTGGCAATTTCAGGTTGCAACGAGGATAAACAGCCACGTATCTATAAGTGGCAGCTCCAGTCACAAGCGACTGCTGACAGCATCGATTTCAAGGAGCTGAAACGTTTTGCAGATAATGTAAAAACCATGAGTGGTGGTCGTTTTGTTATTACCCCTCATCCCGGGGGAACAATCACTGGTGGGCCTGATATCTATACGGCAGTGAAGGAAGGCCGTATTGAGATGGGGAACGGCTGGCCAAACTGGTGGTCTGGTCAACATCCTGCCTGGGCACTGATGAATGCGGGGCCGTTTGATTTTATGAACCTCGATAGTTCTATGATGTTTTTTCTGGCAGGAGATGGTCAGCAGCTTGCGAATGAACTATCCGAGCCAGACGGTATTGTCTGGCGCCCAGCCTGGTGGCCAGGTATGGAGTTTGGTCTACTGTCTAAAACCGAGATTAAAGGTCTGGATGACCTGAACGCGAAGAAAGTACGTATCGGTCCAGGGTTACCAAGTGAGGTGCTTGCAGCGGCTGCTGGAGCATATACTCTGCCTACTGTACCCGAAGAGATCCGTCCTGCTCTAGAAAGTGGCGATCTTGATGCGGTGGAATGGACCACCGCTGGCGGTGCATGGAACCTTGGACTCCATGATATCAGTCAACATGCCATAATCCCTGCCGTTTGGCAGCCATCTGTACTTGCTGATTTCCTAATTAATAAAGAGGAATATGACCGTCTACCCTCTGACCTGAGAGCTATTCTAGAAACCGCGATTAAGTCCTATACGTTGACCACGACTATGAAGGCGAAAATTGAGGACTTTGAGGCTTTCAGTTTGTTTCAGGCGAGTATGACCAACATTAATCGCTGGAGTAAAGAAGATATAGAACGCTGGCGTCTTGTCTCTGAAAGTGTGATTGCTGATTATTCTGCTAAAGACCCTTTAAGCAAGCGGATTATAGAAAAGAAAAAAGCGTTTAAAGAGGTTTACAACAACTATTACGATTGGTTTGGTCCATACGATAAATAATGGTTAGTCGTCCCACTGCACGTCTTCTGGTTATCCTGAGCCTCATAACCTTTCTGGTTATGACGGCTTTTGTTGTGGTCCGATTTAATGCTGCTTCCGATCTTATGCAGAGCAACCTGCAGGAACGTAGTCAGTCGGTAGCAGAACGTGTGGCTAATTCTGTTCGGCCTACAATTTGGAATGTGTACAAAAAGGTATACGACCGGAATTATTCTGCTGAACTTGCTTCTGCCATTCTTGATTCAGAAATGTCTTCGCCTTTTGTTGAAGGTATAAAGGTCTTTGGCAATTTTGGCCACCTGTATATGGGGCGGATCAAAGTAGAGGGTGAAATTGTTCAGTTTGATAACTCTCAACATTCGCGTCTCTGGATGGGGCAAAAAAACCGAATTCGTTTCCCTATCAAAGTTGGCCAGATAAGCATTGGTAATGTAGAAGTTAGCTATAGCGATAAAAATTTTACCGAAAACTTATATCGCAACTTAGTCGTGGAAAGTGCCCAGGTTGCGGTGGTTAGTTTCCTATTTGTTGGTTCCCTTTTTCTTATCCTGCGTTTTGCGTTGTTGTCGCCAATTCAATCCCTTCAGGTAGCGCAGCAAGCTTTGGATTCACTGAATGAAGCTGTCTTTGTGACTGATGCCAATGGGCGGATTATGGATGTTAACCCTGCTTATACCAGTATTACTCAGTTTAAGGAGGAGGATATCCTGGGGTTACAGCCGGATTTATATCCTGAAGATGTGGAAAGTAAGGGCTTTAGGTCGATGATTGAGGAGGGATTCCTCGATCAGGGACGCTGGTCAGGGGAGGTGATAGGGCGAAAAAGGGATGGAAGTATTTTTCCTGGCTGGCTGAACTTGAACCGGGTAGAAAGAAAAGATAATACGGTTACCTTTGTCGGGGTCCTAACTGATATTGCCGAGAAGAAAGAAGCTGAAGAGAAACTGCACAATCTGGCTTTTTATGACTCGCTAACGGAGATGCCCAACCGTCACTCATTTATGATCCGCTTGGAAGAAGAGATTGCGTTGGCTCACAGAGAAAACTCTCGAGTCGGATTGCTTTATCTGGATCTGGATAACTTTAAATGGGCTAATGATCAGTTTGGCCATGCAGTAGGGGATAAGTTACTGATCAGTGTAGCGGCAAGATTCAAAAGGCGATTACGCGAGTCTGACCTGCTCTACCGTATTGGTGGTGATGAGTTTACAGTTATTGTTAATCAATATGAAGATGAGTCGGCGCTAGTGTCAATTGCCAATGAACTGGTTAATCAGGCAACTGATGAGTTTGTTATAGAGGGAAATGTAATTAAACCAGGAGCCAGTGTCGGTATATCCACTTTCCCTAGTGATTCTGACAATGCTAAAGACCTTATAATTCAAGCTGATACAGCGATGTATCAGGCTAAGGAAGCGGGCAGAGGTCAGGTACGTTTCTTCTCCTCGGAACTGGAACAAGAACGCCAGAAACAGCAAAAGGTGGAACTACTACTTAAAGAAGCGATCAGTCGCAACGAATTACTGCTCTATTTCCAGCCCAAAGCACACATTGTTGACGGCCATTACCAATTTGAAAGTGCTGAAGCATTAGTACGTTGGTTTGAGGGCGACCAAGTTGTGTATTATCCCGATCAATTTATCGATGTAGCTGAGAAAAGTAACCTCATTTGTGAGCTAGGTTATTGGGTCATCCATCAGGTCTGTCAGCAGCTTTCAGAATGGAAGCTGCAAGGGCTGAATCAGCTGAAAGTAGCTATAAACCTCTCACCTCGACAGCTTAGAGACGAGAAACTATTTGATTATCTGCTTGAGCAGATGACCCGTTTTGATATCGATCCTGCTGACTTAGAGTTGGAAATCACCGAGTACGCGGTCATAGAAGATATCGATAATTCAATAAAAACCTTGCGTAAGTTGAAGACCCTAGGTGTTTCCATAGCAATGGATGATTTTGGAACCGGTTATTCCTCCCTGAGCTATCTTAAACAGTTACCCATTGATGTACTGAAAATTGATCGTTCATTTATTAGCACTCTGCCGTTTGAACAGGGTGATGTTGCGATCGTGACAGCAATCTTTTCTATGGCTTCAGCATTGAATCTGCAGGTGGTTGCTGAGGGGGTAGAGACTCAGGAACAGTTGGATTTCCTGATCAAGCAGAAATGTCATATGGCGCAGGGGTATTTGTTTGCGCCAGCATTAGCTCCAGAAGACTTTATCGATTGGCTGAGGCAG
Organism: Neptuniibacter sp.; assembly: GCF_024231755.1. GTDB lineage: Bacteria > Pseudomonadota > Gammaproteobacteria > Pseudomonadales > Balneatricaceae > Neptuniibacter. Next base: position 18,745 of record NZ_JAAEQH010000168.1, on the reverse strand, counting down.
CAGGCATAAAAAAGGCTGCTGACGCAGCCTTTTTTATATTTCTATATTAGCTTATTTAACTGTCCAGCTGATCTGCTCACCCGCGCGGATGGGGACAACCTGAGAGTCACCCAGAGGGTAAGAAGCAGGAACATCCCAACTCTCTTTCTCCAGAGTAATCGAATCAGTGTTACGTGGCAGGCCATAAAAATCTGGTCCATTAAAGCTGGCAAAAGCTTCTAACTTGTCCAGCGCGCCTGCTTCTTCAAATGCTTCAGCATAGAGTTCGATCGCAGCATGTGCAGTGTAGGAACCAGCGCAACCACAAGCTGCTTCTTTTGCATTTTTCATATGTGGGGCGGAGTCAGTTCCCAGAAAGAACTTTTTACTACCCGATGTAGCAGCCTTAATCAGGGCTTCCTGATGGATATTTCGCTTCAGGATAGGCAGGCAGTAGAAGTGAGGACGAATACCTCCTGCTAGCATATGGTTACGGTTGTACAACAGGTGATGCGCTGTAATGGTTGCAGCAACATTGTCACCTGCAGAGGCTACGAACTCAGCAGCATCTTTGGTGGTGATATGCTCCAGAACAATTTTCAGTTCAGGAAAATCATTTACTACCTCTTTTAGAATGCTGTCGATGAAGATCTTTTCTCGGTCGAAAATATCGATGGAAGAGTCTGTAACTTCACCGTGGATCAGAAGAAGCATTCCCTCTTCCTGCATCGCTTTCAGAGCAGGGTATACGTTCTTGATCGACGTGACACCAGAATCAGAGTTGGTCGTTGCGCCAGCAGGATATAGCTTTGCCGCAAAGATCTGACCCGTTGCTTTGGCTTTTTTGATCTCATCTGGTGTTGTGTTGTCAGTGAGGTAAAGCACCATTAACGGTTCAAAGTTGCCCTGGGGCTGTTGGTCCATTATGCGCTGACGATACGCTTGAGCTTGTTCAGTATTCATTACTGGTGGGACAAGGTTAGGCATGATGATTGCGCGGCCCATGTAGCGGCTTACATCTCGGACAGTATCTTTTAGCTGTACACCATCACGCAGGTGAATGTGCCAGTCATCAGGGCGGGTAATCGTCAGTGTGGTCATATAGGGCTCTGGAAATAACTCGTTGTGATTCTGAAAAGCAGTCGATTGCTTTTGGAAAAAGACTACCCCCTATTATTTCACGTTAGCGAGGGGGAGGAAATAAAGGTTGCCCTGGAAACCTGCGAATAAGTCCCGGACTTTCTCAGTGGGCAATAAAATAGCTTAATGTGCGAAAGGTAACGCAGTGTAATGGCAAGTCCTTTCCAAGTTGCCTGACAAAGCAGTAAGCCATATTAGTGCCCACCCTCTGAGGCGTTCTGAACTTGTTCACAGGTTTCCTAATTTAATGGGCCTTTAAATGGGGTTTCCAGCAGTAGCTCTGCAGCTTCCATTTGATCCATGTTCGATGGTAACTGATGGTCGTGGTAACGAGAATAGAACTGCTCAGAAGGAAGTGGTCTGCTAAACAGAAAGCCTTGTGCCTGTAGACAGTTCTCTTTGATCAAAAATGTTTGTTGTTGCTCTGACTCAAGGCCTTCAGCAATAACACTTAGCTGAAGGGTTTTGCTCAAGGCGATGATGGCACGAGTGATCGCTACGTCGTTACTATCGGTCGGGATGTCTTGAACAAATGAACGATCGATTTTGATCGTCTGGATCGGAAGAGTTTTCAAGTAACTAAGGGATGAGTAGCCAGTACCGAAATCATCGATAGAGATGGTTACACCTAACTCCCTCAGTTGGTTCAGAGTAGCGATGGTTTTTTCTGTCTGCTGCATCAGTGTGGTTTCTGTCAGCTCTATTTCCAGGCTTTCAGGTGAGAGACCGGTAGTAGCGAGAGCATCATTAACCTGATTGATGATCTGCCCGCTGATGATCTGTTTTCCGGCTACGTTGACGCTGACTTTAGGCAAGTTGAAGCCTTTGCTCCGCCAATTCATTAGCTGACGGCAGGCTTTAAATAGAGCTAACTCACCAATCTGATTGATCAATCCAGTCTCTTCCGCGATAGGAATAAACATATCGGGTGGTACTAGGCCTCGTTCTGGGTGCTGCCAACGGATCAAGGCTTCAGCGCCAATAATCGCACCCGATTGGATATTAAACTGTGGCTGATAATGAAGAGAGAATTCCTGATTTTTTATGGCTTGGCGAAGTTCACCTTCTAGTTCAAGTCGGGCAACTGCAGTAGCGGCTAGTTCAGAAGAGTAGAATTCGTAGCAATTTCTGCCAGCCTCTTTTGCTCGATACATCGCAGCATCAGCGTTCTTAACTAGATCGGTAACGCTTTCGCCATCTTCAGGGTAGAGGCTGATACCGATGCTGGTGGTGATATAGAACTGATGCCCTTCGATCTCTACGGGGGCTGATAGTGCTTCAGTAATCTTTTCTGCAACCTTGGCCGCATCCTCAGGGATCCTGATTTCTTCCATGATAATGGTGAATTCATCTCCCCCTAGGCGGGCTATTGTATCGTCATTGCGCAGGCAGGATTTCAGTCGGGTGGCCACTTCATTCAGAAGTGAATCACCTACCGGGTGGCCTAAAGAGTCATTGATAGTTTTAAAACGATCCAGATCCAGGAACAGCACTGCGACATTTTGCTGAATACGGTCAGCATGCTTAATTGCGTGGTCTAGTTTTTGGTTGAACGAGAGGCGATTCGGTAGTCCTGTCAAAGAATCATGCAGAGCAAGGTGACGAAGCTGGTCTTCAGTAGACTTGATATGGCTTATATCTGAGAAAACACCTACATAATAAAGAAGAGCCCCACGGCTATTATAAACACTGGTGATCGAAAGCCTTTTTGGGTAGATCTCTCCGTCTTTTCTTCTGTCCCATATTTCACCTTCCCAGGAACCGGTCTGGAGCAAGGCCTCATTCATCTCTTGATAGAATTCAGCAGAATGTTGCCCAGATTTGCTGAATCCGGCGTCCTGATTGAGAACTTCATCTTCTGAATAACCGGTAATATCAGCGTAAGCTTTGTTAATCGCGATGATATTACGGTTTTGATCAGTGATCATGACCGCATCACTGGTATGTTCAAATACAACAGCAGCTTGCTCCAGCTTTTCACGGGTTTGTACCGCTTCAGTAATATCCCTGATAGTGCCTACGGCATTTGTAAGATTACCGTTTTCATCCCTGTATAATTCCCCTTCTTCTCGGACATGGCTGATATCACCGTCGGCATTCTGGATTTTTCGAATCAGCCGATACTGATCTATTTGTGTATCAGAGCTAGAAAGAATCTGCTCTAGTTCATCTGTTTCGGATCTGCTACTCGTGGACAGATAGAGCTGTAGAGAAGGGCTTACCTTCTCTTTGTCTAAGTGGAGAATTTGATAAACTTCGTCTGACCAGAGAGTGGCACCGGAGCAGAAATCAATTGACCAGCTCCCTAGTTTAGCAATGCGCTGAGCTTCAGCCAGCCGTTTCTGGCTAGCTTTAATCTCCGCTTCCTGAATTTTGCGTGTCGATACATCGCGGACTGTCGCTACGGCAACGTATCCTCCATCCTCAACAATGTGGCTGAGATTGATCTCAACCGGAACCTCTTTGCCTGACTTTGTTTTAACATACAGAATGCCACTTTTTTCCATTGCCCTTGTAGTGGGTTTGTGGAAATACTGATTTCTATGTTGGTGATGAGCCCCTCTATACCTGTCAGGCATCAACTCTTCAATAGTGAGATTGAGCAACTCTTCTTCTGGATAACCAAACAGTTTTATCGCTTCTTTATTAACTCTGAGTAGCCTGCCATCAGGGTTGCAGGTTAATAGTGCATCAGGAACGGCTTCAAACAAGGTATCCATTGATGTGTTGGCTTCGGATAGCTGGCGATTACTCAGGGTTAACTTTCTTAAAACTGAGATTAGGAATAGGGCAAACACTGAAAATATTGGGACGATTAATACTCCCCAAAAAAGGTGATCAATAATACTTTCAAACGCGAGTGTAGTACCCGATTCTATATTGTAAGTCCTGATATTCGCAGCGTTATTCAGTGTGGTAAAAGCTAAAAGGGCCGGTGCATCATTGACCCGTACATGTGTGTCCAGTTCCTGAGGCGAGATACCTTGCTCGATCAGTTTTTGGGCAACTACTGCGCTTTTTTCGTATTTTTGCACTACACCAGCAATCACCTGCAATGCATTTTTTTCTGCATCTGTACTGGTGTAGTGTTCGTAGGAGATCAGAGCTTTTTTCAACTCATTGAAGGAGTTTTGTAGATGTTCGAAGTCTTCGGGCTGCTGACGCAACACGTAGTTTTTGAATTGATGGATCGAGCCACCATAGCCGAAATGCTGGTGGATTTTATGCAGTTGTTGAGAGGCTCTGGTTGATGAATGGTTAAACTCAGACCAGTAATTTTTTACATCATTAAGCTTGGCAGCAAGGGAAATACCAAGCAACAGAATAGAGCAGCAAATAACAAGGGCTGCCAGGGTGATCAGTAAGGCGTTCTTTTTAAAGCTTTTCATTACTATTCAGTACTACAACTCATTCCCTGAATTATCCATACCCTTTTCGGGGTTAAAGAAGCATATCAGATAGTTATGATGTATGTGTAGTACGCAATTGGTTGGTATTCCTAAAGCTATGTGGATGGAGCTATTCATCAACCCAGATAGTACGGACAGGTTCGCCAAAATCATCGTAGATAATTTTTTTACGTGGAGAGGGATTTCTTTTGGTGGTCTTGGTTTTGATTTTACTTTTGCGGCGGGAATCGATAACAGACAAGAGCCCCTGAACAGGCGTTCTTTCTTGAGGTGAAGGGCGGTCAAAGTTACGTTTGTGAGTATTGTATCGCCCATCAACTAAGCCGGTTTCACCCATCTCTACTTGTTCTATTTTGCCACCATCTTGCAGAAAGCGTGAGATCTCAGCTTGAAGCTGATCACGTTGTTCTGCTTTTGTCGGGCGTTTTTTAAACATAGATAGGTGTTGGCTAAAGTTCTTTTGTATTCTTTTGTGATAGGACTTATATCTCCAATTTTAAACTGTATTGGGGATACTGGCGAGATTAGTTTTGTTTTATTCTTTAATGAGTAGCGTTGTTTCTTGGTTTTATAGAGTAGTAAGAGATGTCATTGCCTCGCAAGTTATTACAGATTACAGCGGTCTTTTTTATTCTGTTGATCAGTTCGGCCTGCTCTGACCGTGAGACATCAAGGCCCTTGCAGGTTGGCACAAACCTCTGGCCAGGTTATGAACCGGTTCATATTGCTAATCATCTAAATTATTTTGATTCTCAGGATATCCGCCACGTTGTATTGCCATCTGCCACTGAGGTGATCAGAGCTTTTCGAAATAAAGTAATTGATGTTGCAGCACTAACCTACGATGAAGTGCTGTTGTTGGCTGAGTCTGGTGTCGAAGTCGAGATTATCTTGATCGCTGATTTTTCCCATGGTGGGGATGTGATTGTGTCTCAGCCAGAAATAGTTGATATGTCAGGCCTCAAGGGCAAAAGGGTAGGCGTTGAGGATTCCGCTCTGGGTGCATATGTTCTGGGAAGAGCTCTCGAACTGAATGATATGGTTCCGTCGGATATATATCCTCGCCCCTTCGCAATTGACCAGCATGAGATAGCTTTCCTTGAAAAGCAGGTCGACGCTGTAGTGACTTTTGATCCGGTGAAAACAAAGTTACTCAAGGCTGGGGCTAATCAACTATTTGATAGTACGGAGATTCCTGGAGAGATTATTGATGTCCTTATCGTAAGGAAAGGGCTTTCTGATGAGAAAGACAAACAGGTGCAGATGTTGGTGAACAGCTGGTACAAAGCTGTTGAACTCATCAAGCAAAAGCCAGATCTGGCTGCGGTTATATCCGCTAAACACTTAGGTATTTCTGAATCCGAGTTCCTTTTATCCCTTCAAGGCATGGAGATTTCAGACCGTAGCGCAAGCAAAGCAGCTATGCTCGATGGAACATTACTGGAGACTGGGAATAAGTTGAAACGAATAATGCTGGATAATCAGTTGCTTAATGATGGTAATATAAACGTATCTGATTTGATCAACAGCGGTTATCTGTAGTTTCCCGCATATGCTATTCACCTATTCTCTTCGATTTATAATCCCTGTCATTATTATTGTTGCTGCGGCAATAGTAATTCCTGTAAGTCTTCTGTTTATTGCCCCTGTAATTGAGAGGCAACATGAAAAGTATCTATACACCGAGGCACACCATGTGGTGAATCGGTTACAGGGAACAATAGAGTATCTTCTTGATAAGGAGGACCTGCAGGGGGTCCAACGCGAGATCTTTCTCAATGCCAGCCCGGATCATGTTCTCAAACTGATAGTTATTGATGAATCGGGTTATGTCTTGTTTTCCGCTGATCCAGAGGAAAAGGGGAATAAAGCGGATGAGATGGCTGAACTCCATTTGGGGAGTGAAACTCTGGAAAGAGTTTTACAGCGAAAAGAGATTATCAATTTCTATAATTCTGGTGAGCAGGCTCTGTATACACTGGCGCCAGTTGCTATACCTTCTTCAAACAATAGAACACTCCGAATCCATAAAACTGGAATTGTCTTGCTTGAGCTTAGTGCTGCTGGGGCACATGCAGCGAGCTGGGAAGAGTTACGCTTTCTGATAGGTACGCTGGTCGTCGCTGTTATAATTCTTGCTTTAGCATTGATGTGGTCATTAAATCGTGTGGTGACCAAGCGAGCTAATCATCTGGTAAATCTCACCAAATCTTTTTCCAAGGGTGATTATCAAGCGTATGCAGAGTGGCAGGGTAAAGATGAATTGGGTGAGTTGGGTCAGGCATTTAACCAGATGGCGCAAAAAATCCGGATTATTCACTCTCAGTTAGTTGCTAACGCTGATCTGTTGGATGAATTGCTGGAAAATTCCCCTTCCATGATCGTTATTCGTAGCTGTGATGGTAAATACGTAAGAGCTAATCCAGCTTACCTAAAATTTGTGGGTGTTGAAAAACAGAATGAATTATTGGGGCGCAGGCCAGAAGAGTTTCTTAACCAAACGTTGGCCCGGTCTGCAATTGAAGAGGATGGAAAAGTACTTGAGGATGGAGAGCATCTTCGTACCGAAATTTCTGTAGAGCTGGATGGAGTAGAGCGCTCTTTTATCAGTGAGCGTTTCCCCTTATATGATGAAGAGGGTGAAATCTACGCAGTTTGCACTATCGCAGTAGATATGACCGAGCAGTTTGAGCGAGAAAAAGAGCATCGTGTTGCGCGGTATATTTTCGATAGTACTAATGATGGGATCATTGTTACGGATGCCAACAGCCGTATTGTTGATGTGAACCCTTCATTTGAGAAAGTTACGGGTTATGGTCGTGATGAGGTGATTGGGCGAACTGCCAATCTGCTTAATTCGCATCAACACCAGCCATCATTTTATGAGCAGATGTGGGGCAAACTTGATCAGTTTGGTGTCTGGTCAGGTGAAATCTGGAACAGGAAGAAAAACGGAGAAATCTACCCAGAGTGGCTGACTATTAAATCGATCACAGATGAGCGTGAGAATGTGGCGGGTTACTTCGGGGTCTATTCGGATATCTCTGAACATAAAAAAACAGAGGATTCCCTACGCAATCTGGCCTATTACGACCCGTTAACCAATCTGGCCAACCGTGCTCTATGCCGGGACCGTTTATCGCATGATATGGATCTTGCTGTACGTCACGGTGAATCTTTGGCATTGGTGTTTATCGATCTGGACTTCTTTAAGCACGTTAATGACTCATTAGGGCATGAGTATGGCGATCAGTTGCTAAAAGAGGCTGCGCAGCGAATACAGAATAATGTACGTGCATCAGATACTGTCGTTCGGTGGGGTGGGGATGAGTTTATCCTGATTCTTCCAGGGATCTTCCAAGGAAGCATGGCGCAGATCATTGCGAATAATGTGCTGCAGTCCCTAAAAGAGCCATTCCGACTTAAGAATACCGATAACTATATTGGAGCCAGTATAGGTATTGCTGTGTATCCGAATGATGCTAAGGATGCTGAAACACTGATTCAGCATGCGGATGCAGCGATGTACAGCGCTAAGAATAAAGGGCGTGATCAAATCTGCTTCTTTGATCCTGAATTGAACCAGAAAAACCTGGAACAGATTCAGATCAAAGCGGATATGCGAATGGCTCTTGAACAGAATGAATTTGAGATGTATTACCAGCCAAAAATATGTCTTCAAACTAATCAGATCATTGGTCTGGAAGCACTGCTACGTTGGCACCGTACAGATGGTAAGCAGATCTCGCCTGCCGAGTTTATTCCTATTGCAGAGAACAGTGGCCTGATTGTTCCTCTGGGTACTTGGGTATTTCAGGTTGTATGTGAACAGGTTGAACAGTGGGTAGATGAGAAGGTTTTGCAACCTGGGCAGAAAGTCTCTATCAATCTATCACCACGTCAGTTCTCTCATCCTGAGCTCTTGCCGAAAATTGCAGAGCAGTTCCAGAAGCATGAGGGGCTGCAATCCTATATCGGTATCGAGATTACAGAGACAGCTGTGATTGAGAATATTCAGAACACCCTGCCAATTCTGGAGAAAATTCGGGAGATGGGGCTGCAGGTTGAATTGGATGACTTTGGTAGTGGTTATTCTTCTTTAAGTTATCTGCGACGTTTACCTGTTGATGTGCTGAAGGTTGATCGGGCTTTTACTGCGGAGTTAGATCAACACGGTAGTGAGATCGCGATTATGCACAGTATTATCAACATGGCGCATTCTCTGGGTATGAAGGTGGTTGCAGAGGGTGTTGAAACAGAGGAGCAACTGAAGATATTACGTTCGTTAAATTGTGATCGGGTACAGGGCTTCTTCTTTGCTAAACCGGTTCCTGCTGAAGAGCAAAGGCGCGGTTTAATAGAGGGGTTGGATCGCTTATGACCCCTCCTTTATACAAGCTGTTGCTGAATCTCCTGATTCCACAAGGTTGCTTGTTCATAATCGGCTGCTAATTGCAGGTTTTGTCTTTCATCGGCCAGCATATCCCAACTGCCAGTCATATAGCTGTTTACTTCACGTAATAAATCACCAAGAGAATTAGAGCGCCCCAGTAAAGCGTTTTTGATATCTATGCTGACAGGCATCTGGGTCAGAATGATCTCTGTGGGTAGATCCAGCAAGGCTTCTATGCCGGAAAGTAGTCCTACCAGAAAAGCACTCGAAGGATCCACATCGCTGCGTCGTTTTGCTACTTCTTCACAAGTTTTGGCACATACCAGGATATTACTCATCAGTTCTGAAGGTTTATTCTTGGTTTTGCGCATGGAGAGTAAAAGCGCCCATTTTTTCAGTTCCTGCAGGCCAATCAAGGCAATGGCTTCAGATATGCGAGTTATGTGACGAACCCGACGGAAGCGAGAAGAGTTGACGATCTTCAGGATACCAACGGATAGCTCGGGATCTTTACTGATGACCTGTTCTAGTTCTTTAAATGTTGCTTCATCGTTGCTCAGTGCCCCTAGGAGTTCCAGGATAACCGTATCGTTATGGTTGAGCTTTCGTCCTTTAACCAGCTGTGGACGGGCGAAGAAGTACCCTTGAAATAGTTCAAAACCCAGCTCGCGACAGAGTTCGAATTCTTGATAGGTTTCTATTTTCTGGGCAAGGAGCATTACATCGTGCTGACGAAGCTCATTTATGTGCTCTTTAAGCTTTTCAGGGCGGAAATCGCGAATATTTACTTTAATGACTTTGGCGGAGCTAATCACCTTGCTCAGCGAACTATTCTCGTCATAGTTATCTAGTGCTATCTGGTAGCCATTCTCGTTCAGGAGGTGAAGCTGTTGATAATTATGGTCTTGTTTATCTTCCATCTCGTGCACTTCAAGTACCAGAGATTCCTGTGGTACCAGGGGTAGGTCCTTATCATAGAGCCATTCGGCTTCAAAATTGATATAGGCAGGAAGCAAACGGAGATGGCCATTTTCGAGAACGTTGCAATATGTACTCAGTAAAACATCCAATGAGGCTCTGCTCTCATCAAAGCAGGCCGGGGTAGGGGCTTGGCCTTGGCTATTCCGATACAGAAGTTCGTAGGCAACGGTATTTAGCTTCTCGTCAAAAATGGGTTGCCTGGCAAAAAGTACGTTTTCAATCACAGCTTTTTAAGAATAATCATTAAAGAATAGGTCTTAATAATAGCATGTAAAAAGACATGAGATATGTAAGGTTAAAAGATAAAAAAAGAATAAACTTATGTTGATAGAAGGCGTTGTTCCCAAGGTTTTTGTAGCTAAACTAAGGCGCAACCGGTAGCATAGAAAACTGACCTTCAGATCTAAAAACAGCATAGAAAACAGATGAGTTATCAGGTTCTGGCGCGTAAGTGGCGCCCTGCAAAATTTCATGAAATGGTAGGCCAAGAGCACGTGCTAAAGGCACTGGTTAATGCTCTGGATGATGATCGACTGCATCATGCTTATCTGTTTACCGGCACGCGAGGAGTTGGTAAAACCTCTATTGCCCGCCTATTTGCTAAATCCCTTAATTGTGAAACAGGTGTTTCTTCTACCCCATGTGGGGAATGTTCCGCTTGCCGTGAAATTGCAGAGGGGCGATTTGTAGATCTTATCGAGGTGGATGCTGCGTCGCGAACTAAGGTGGAAGATACACGTGAGTTGATGGAAAACGTGCAGTATGCGCCGACTCACGGTCGCTATAAGGTTTACCTCATTGACGAGGTGCATATGCTTTCCACGCACTCGTTTAATGCCCTGCTGAAAACTTTGGAAGAACCACCTCCGCATGTAAAGTTTTTGTTGGCGACAACTGATCCACAAAAATTACCGATTACAATTCTTTCTCGCTGTCTGCAGTTCAATCTGAAGAACCTGATACCGGAACGTATTGTTAACCATCTGACCCATGTGCTGACTCAAGAAAGTGTTGGCTTTGAAGAGCCTGCCCTATGGTTGTTAGCACGCTCAGCGGATGGTTCTATGCGTGATGCGATGAGTCTGACCGATCAGGCTATCGCCTTTGGCGCGGGGGAGATTAATGAAGCTGATGTTCGTGCCATGCTGGGTACGATTGATCAGCGTCTGGTCTATCAGATGCTCTACTGTTTGGCGAATGGTGATGCCAAGGGACTGATGGCTGCCGTTACAGATCTGGCGCAATTCTCGCCGGACTATAATACTGTTTTGGGTGACTTGATCAGCGTTTTACACCGTATTGCCATTGCTCAGACGATTCCTGATGCTGTTGATAACAGCATGGGCGATAAAGCTCAGGTGACTGAACTGGCATCTAGCCTGACAGCTGAAGATGTTCAGCTTTACTATCAGGTAGCTCTGATGGGACGTAAGGACCTGCCGTTTGTACCAGATCCGCGTGAAGGCCTGGAAATGGTTCTGTTGCGCATGCTGGCGTTCCGCCCAGCTGCTGCAAAACCGCGCCAGGTTAATTTGCAGCAACCTGCTGCCGAACAGAGCCAGCCAACTTCGACCCCGGTGGAAAATACTGCTGCACCTGCACCTGCACCTGCACCTGCACCTGCACCTGAAGCGAATACAAGTCAGACATCAGTGCCTGCAGATCATCCGGTTTCAGCTCCGGCCCCTGTAGCTCCAGCACCCGATAAGGCTCATGCCGCTGAAGCTGCAATGCCACCTCCAAGTTATGATGAGATTGCTCCACAATATGATGATTCATATCTGGCGGCTACCGAAGAGGCAACCCCTGTAAAAAAGCCTGAACCTATGGCTAAGGGGGAGGATCCTCCTCCCTGGGATATAGAACCAGTTTCTGCGCCGGGTGATATTTCATCTGATCAAGCTTTTGCTCAACCAGAGCAGAACACACCGTTGCACCTTCCACCTGAAACTGAAGTTGCCAAAACCAATGTAGAAATTAAGGAATGTCCACGTCAGCTTGCACAAGTACAAGCTGAGCATTGGGTGCATATCAGCCGGAGTATTGGTTTAAGTGGTATGACTGAGAGTCTGGCGACACATCTATCTCTTGAGCAGGTTTCAGCTGCAGGTCTGGCATTACATTACACACCTGATCAGAAAACTATGTTGAATGATGTTCAACAGCAACGTATTTCTGATGCGTTAAATGATTATTTCCAGGCGCCAGTTGAGGTAGAATTCGTGCAAGGAATTCAGCAGCAGGAAACTCCGGCGCAATACATTAATCGTAAACGCGAAGAGCGGCACGCTCTAGCGCTGGAATCGATTCGTAATGATGCGACGGTCCAGCTGTTACAACAACATTTTGATGCACAGATTGAACTCTCATCTGTGACTCCCATCGACTAAATTTGAGGTAAGTGATTATGAAAGGTGGCATGGGCAACCTGATGAAACAGGCTCAGAAAATGCAGGAAAATCTGCAGAAAGCGCAGGAACAGATTGCGCAGGCTGAGCAGACCGGTGAATCAGGTGCGGGCCTGGTAAAAGTTGTAATGAACGGTCGTCATGATGTTAAGAGCATCAGTATTGATGATAGCCTGATGGAAGAAGAGAAAGAGATTCTGGAAGACCTGATTGCGGCAGCGGTTAATGATGCTGTTCGTAAAATCGAATCCCACACGCAGGAAAAAATGGCTGAAGTTACAGGTGGTATGGGCATGCCTCCTGGTTTTAACATGCCGTTCTGATTGTACTACTCCTGATGTCATTCAGCCCTCTTTTACAGCAATTGATAACAGCGCTGCGCTGCCTGCCTGGTGTTGGGCCTAAGTCTGCACAGCGTATGGCATTCCATCTACTGGAACGTGACTCTGAGGGTGCGATAGCGCTTGCTGATTCGCTTAAATCTGCGATATCTGAGATCGGTCACTGTTCTTCCTGCCGTACTCTTTCAGAGCAAGAGATTTGTGATATCTGTGCTTCAGAAAGTCGTGATAAAAATTTGCTTTGTGTATTGGAATCACCGATTGATGTATTGGCGGTAGAGCAGACGGGTGGTTATAACGGCCTGTACTTTGTTCTATCTGGACATCTCTCTCCCATTGATGGAATCGGCCCTGAGGATCTGGGTATAGATCTGCTATTGGATAGGGTACAGACCGGCGATGTAAAAGAATTGATACTGGCAACTAATCCTACGGTGGAAGGTGAAGCAACAGCACATTTCATTGCGGCACAGGTCAAAGATATGGGGGTCAAAGTATCCCGTATCGCCCATGGTGTTCCGGTAGGTGGTGAACTTGAATTTGTAGATGGTGGCACCCTTGCTCATGCACTGGCAGGGCGTCGTTCGCTACTTTGATACTCTCTTTAGAGATACAGCACTGAGGCACTAATGACAGAAAATACCCAGGCATACCATTGGAAGCAGTTAGAGGTATCCGCCGATAAGCCTGTCTGGATTACTACTGAACAGGAGTTAGAGCAGCATTGCTCCTCTTGGGCAGAGCTGCCTTTGATTGCGCTGGATACTGAGTTTCAGCGTGTTGAGACTTTCTATCCTATCCCTGGTTTGATCCAGGTTGCAGATGATAAACAGTGTTACCTGATTGATCCTCTGGAAATAGAGGATTTTTCCGCGTTAAAAGCATTGTTTGAAGATCGCTCAGTGCTGAAGTTAATGCATGCCGCAAGCGAAGACCTGGAGCTTTTCCTAAAAGTCATTGGTGTTTTACCTCAGCCTCTTTTTGACACTCAGCTTGGTGCCGCCCTCATTAATTGGGGGTTCTCTATGGGCCTTCAGCGCATGTTGGAGCAGAAACTGGGTGTGCAGATGGAGAAGCATGAAACCACTTCCGATTGGTTACAGCGACCACTGACTGCCAGCCAGGAACATTATGCTGCGCTAGATGTGGCTTATCTGCCTGCTATTTATGCCCTGCAGCTCGAAGAGTTTGAGCAGCGTGGAACAGTTGGTTGGATTGAGCAGGAGAACCAGGCTCTGCTGGATGAAGCGTTAGTCGATGATCCTGAAGGTTATGAGTACTACAAACGTTTTACCCAGATGTGGCGAGCACCTGATCATAAGTTGGCCGCACTAAGAGATCTGACTGCATGGCGAGAGCAGCAAGCAAGAAAGCGTGATGTGCCACGGAATCGTATTTTGCGTAATCAGGCGTTGCTGCAAATTGTAGAAAACTGGCCGCGTTCGATCGGTGAGCTGTCTCGGTTGGATGAGGTAAAGAAAAGAATTCTGCGTACGGATGGTGAGACAATACTTACTTTTCTGAAAAATTCGCAGAAAAGTGTAGAAGACAATCCTCCAGAGTCCATTGCGAGGCCGTTACATTTCTTCTGGAATAAACACCTAAAAAGTTTAAAAGCGATCGCTCGTCGCAAAGCCGAAGAGAATAATATTGCTCCGGAAGTACTGTTGAAGCGCAAAGAGTTGGAGCTGATAATTCGCTCCGGTCTTGATGATGGTGAATATGCTTTACCTGACAAAATGACTCTCTGGCGTCAGCAAATGCTTGGGCATTTGTTACTCGATAAGCTGGAAGAGATAGAAAAACATAGAAGTGAAGGTGCTTAACCGATGATAATTTGTTCTGTTTATCTGAGTTTGCGTAAGGATGAGATGTATCTTTATGTGGATAAACGTGACCAGCTAAACAAAGTGCCGGAAGCACTGATGGAGATGTTTGGGGCCGCCAAACATGTAATGGATATCCCACTGACAGCTGATCGTAAACTAGCGCGTGTCGATACTGAAAAGGTGATTTCTGAGATCCAGGAGAAAGGTTTCTACCTGCAGATGCCACCACCAAAAGACGATTACATGCTGGATCTGCATAAAGATCGTCCAGAGAGTGGTGTCCGCTAGTGGCCGCACAAGAGGTTTTTTGGCGCAGCAAAAGTCTGCAGGATATGACTCCCAAAGAGTGGGAATCCCTCTGTGATGGCTGTGCCTTGTGCTGCCTGCATAAACTTGAGGATGAAGATACCAAGGAAGTTTTTTACACAACGGTAGTTTGTAAACTCCTCGATTTTGACACTTGTCGCTGTACTAAATATGAAGAACGTTGCACTCTGGTTCCAGAGTGCGTCAAGCTAACTCCAAAAGATGTTGATGAGTTTCACTGGTTGCCACCAACTTGTGCCTATCGTTTAGTTTATGAAGGAAAAGAGCTGCCAGAATGGCATCCACTTATCTCAGGTGACCCAAAAACTGTAATCGAAGCAGAGGCATCAGTACTAAGTTGGTATGAAGTAAAAGATGATGAGATCGATGAGGAAGACTTTATCGATTACATTATTGAGTGAGACAGCCTCTGGCCATACTCAGGCGTTAACTGAGTCTAACGGGTTTATCTCTATCTCGTCGCTTTTCAATAACAGATCCGAGATCTCTCTGGCCTGCAAGGGTCGGTAAAAGTAGTAGCCTTGAAAAACTTCACAACCCATTTTTAGCAGAGTTTCCAGCTGAGCTTCGGTCTCTACCCCTTCTGCAACGGTATCCAGGTTAAGGCTTTGTGCAAGGCTGATAATTGTCGCGCAGATCTCCCCATCCTCTTCCTTGCTGGCACATTCATCAACAAACGATTGGTCGATTTTGAGGATATCCAAAGGTAGTCGCTTAAGGTAGTTCAGGGATGAATAACCAGTACCAAAATCATCAATAGAGATATTAATTTTTAGGCGTTTTAGCTGCTCCAGAACCTCGATACAGCGTTCAATATCCTGAATCAGTACCCCTTCAGTTATCTCTATCTCCAGAAGATGACCAGGAATAGAGTGAAGGCTCAGTTGTTGCTTGATGAATGGTAGTAATTCATCAGAAATAAGGTGCTTTCCAGAAATATTGACTGATACCGGTACCAGATCAATCCCTTGTTTTTTCCACTCGGAAAGTTGTCGCAGACTATGGGATATAACTTTTTCTCCCAGCTGGACAATGAGGTTGCTTTCCTCGGCAATCGGAATGAATTCCGAGGGCGGGATCATGCCTTTTTCGGGGTGCTGCCAGCGGATGAGAGCTTCCAGTGCGATAATCTCATCATGAGTTCGTAAAACTTTAGGCTGGAATACCAGGTGGAATTGATCAAGTTGTAACGCTTTCTTGATCATCCTTTCGAAAGTAACCGATTTTGTAGCGTGCTCTGCCATGTAAGGTTCGAATAACTTAAAGTTATCACGGCCATTCATTTTGGCCGAATACATGGCGATATCTGCTTCTTGTATCAGGTGGTCAGCTTCAATGGAACCATGGACCGAGAGCGCTACTCCTATACTGGTGGGGATGCTGAACTGCTTGCCAGCGATTTCCACAGGATTACGCATAACCTCCAGAATGTTCTGAGCTTTGTTGCTAATTATTTCATCGCTAAGTTCACCACTGAGTACAACAATAAACTCATCCCCTCCCCAGCGAGCGATAATATCTTCCTGTCTCGAAACTTTGGTCAACCTATGAGCAACTTCACATAGCAACTCATCACCCGCTTTATGACCGAGGGTGTCGTTGATCTTCTTGAATTTGTCCAGATCCATAAACAGGAGGGCTACAGTTTCTTTGGTGGACTGTGCTAGATGGATTGCGCTATTCAGCTGTTTCATTAAATGAGTGCGATTAGACAGGCTGGTTAGCGGGTCCTGATAGGCAAGAAACTTAAGGCGGGACTGCAACTTCTGATCTTTAGTTACATCACGTATATGCAGGGTAAACTCTGTGCGGGATTCATCATCCATTCGGGTGCTGGTGATAGTGACTTCTGCGGGGAACTGGTTGCCCGATATCCGCTGAAGGCTGATGCTGTTACGGTGGTTTAGAACCAGCCCGTTTGCAGCACTGAAGAAGTGCTTAAGGCTATGCCGGACCTGATCCCTGTCACCTTTTAGAACAAAGTAATCGATAAACTTTTTACCTTTCACCTGTTTTTTTAAACAGCCAAGGGTGCGTTCTGCAGAGGGGTTGAACTCAATGATGCGCCCCTGCCAATCGATGGAGATAATGCAGTCCATCGATGAGTCGAGTATGGCGCTTTTGCGGCGTTCACTGGCCTGAAATTGGTTGATGGCCATATCCCTTTCAACCATCTCTTGGTTAATGCGGGTTATAACCTGATTATATTTTCGGGCGATCTGTCCAACTTCGGTAAAAGGTTCCTCTTTAACGGGTGATGTGTAGTTGCCCTGACTTTGCTGTTTCTCCATATCGCCCAGCAGGTCTATCAACTCCGTAGAAGCGCGGTGCTCAGTGATATTTAACCCTTGAAGTTCATCCTCTGCTGAAACTCGCAGTGGATAGAACTGATTAACCAGGCGCAGTAGAAAATAACTAACAAAGAAACTGTAGAAGCCAATGACACATACCCCGAGTAGTTGGATAGTGAGTTGTTCTATTCGGCTTAGGTCATTAGAAAGAAATTCTGGTTTGGCAAACAGAGCAAAGGCCAAAGTGCCCCAGATACCAGCGAGCAGGTGAGCTGGGATGACGCCCAGAGCATCGTCAATTTTAAGGCTTTGAATCCATCTGTCTCCATAATAAAGGATGATGCCTGCAACCATGCCGATAACTGCGGCAGAGAAAGGTGAGACCGCATGACAAGCTGCTGTGATGCCGACTAATCCGGCGATGATGCCGTTCAGAATAAAGCCTACATCGATAAAGCGTTTATCAAAGTAGTGCAGAGAAGAGGCGATAAATCCACCCCAGATCGCACCGAGGAAGGTATTAAGCAAAATTCCCGGAACCTGTTCATTAAGTTCAAGGACGCTGCCGCCATTAAAGCCAAACCAGCCAAACCAGATCAACAGTGCGCCCATGGTAGCCATAGGTAGATTGCTGCCGGATGGGAAACTTCGGTTTTCGTCATAGCGCCCCAAGCGTGGGCCAATAATCAACACGGCGGAAAGTGCTATCCAGCCTCCAACAGAGTGGACTACTGTGGCGCCGGCAAAGTCGACAAACCCCAGGCTCTCCAGCCAACCCGGATTTTCTGGGTTGAATAACCCGGCCCAAGCCCAATGCCCTGTAAGAGGATAGATGAACGTGCTTAGGATCATGGTGACAAAAATGTAACCAGTAAAGGTCATTCTCTCGGCGGTTGCACCAGAAGTGAGCGTTGCTGCTGTTCCGCAGAACATCATCTGGAACAGGAAGAAGCACAACTCGTATGCAGAGTTGTTTTCGCCAAACGCAAAGCTATCGGTGCCAAAGAAACCAGCAAAACTACTGCCGAACATCAGGCCGAAACCTAGAATCCAGAATATGCTTGCAGATAGGATAAAGTCTGAGATGTTCTTAGCTGCAACGTTAATGCTGTTCTTGCTGCGAGTGCGGCCACTTTCAAGGCAAAGGAAGCCAACCTGCATCATAAATACCAGCAGAGCAGAAACGATAAGCCACAGGTTTTCTAGCATGTTTGCCTCACAAATCATCCCTAATTGAATGGATGTTACTTATTGTGCGGTGCAAAAAACATGCCTTTAGTGTGGTTTTAAATTACATGAGATTTTTTGGGAGAGGGGAGAAACAAAAAAGCCGCAATCATTGATTGCGGCTTTTTGACTTTAATAAGAAGTGATTACTTCTGGTTGTCCAGCTGAGCTTTGATCAGGTCACCAATTGTAGTTGGGCCAGATACTTCAACTTCAGCGTTGCGTACAGCAGAGATTGCTGCTTTCTCTTCAGCCTGTTCTTTCGCTTTGATAGACAGGTTGATTACGCGGTTGCGACGATCCAGAGTAACGATTTTAGCTTCTACTTCGTCACCAACGTTCAGTACAGAAGAAGCGTCTTCGATGCGGTCAACAGAGATCTCAGATACTTTCAGAGTACCTTCGATGCCTTCAGCCAG
>NZ_JAAEQH010000167.1 GCF_024231755.1 Neptuniibacter sp. | reverse complement strand
CTTATTATATAATCTACGGAATATGCTCCCGCGCCTAAGTCTTGGAAGTTGGACGCTGTTACATCTACACTGTTTACAGTAATCGCACTTGCTGTGTATCCTGCAGTATCAGCTGTGATATTTAACGTTACGGTATCGCTTACTCCGGAAGTGCCGCTATTTGGATTAACTGATAACGCGCTTACTACTGGTGTGTTCGCATCAATTACTAGTGTATTCGCATCTACGGTGGTAAATGCGATGTTCGTATTAGTAGCTGCATCACTTAAAACTACACTTGCGGTGATCGCGCCGGAGCTTACATCGGCATCACCTTCACTTATTATATAATCTACGGAATATGCTCCCGCGCCTAAATCCTGGAAGTTCGACGCTGTTACATCTACACTGTTCACGCTTATCGCGCTCGCGGTATACCCGGCTGCATCAGCTGTAATATTTAATACTACTGTGTCTCCAACTCCAGAAGTACCACTATTTGGATTTACTGATAACGCGCTAATTGCAGGCGGATCAGCATCGCCCCACTTATAATAGTTATCAGCCTGGTTAGTAATTGGCTCACCACCAAGATCAGTTGTATTGTAGTTAAGAAGTACTATTGAATCGCTTAATCTTGTTTTGTCCAAGGCAGGTGCGGTTTCAGCAAAGACGTTGAAGTCTACTTGGCTCTGGGCATCAACAATAACTGTATCACTAGTATCCCAGGTAACCCAGTTATTCGGTGCACCTTCGGTAAGTAATCTAAAGTTTGCCGATGAATATTTTATTTCCGGATACACACGGTCAACAATGGTAAAGGCATCGGAAGCGCCAAACCCAGCGAGGCTATCAACATATAGCGTAAGAGAGTCTGGCGTATCGTCAACTGTTTCGGTAATCAGGAAGTACTTACCACTATTCCCACCAGACGTCATATATACATACCGACCGTCATACTGATTGTCAAAAGTAACTACATCTGCTTCAGTTAAGGTAAGAGTGACAGTAGGACCATTATCTGTATGGGGATCAGTTAGGGACATAGTAGCAATGCCTTCATCAACTGCATAGATAGTTACCGTATCTCCAGCATCAATATTCGCTCCATCCTCAGCAGCATAAATCCAGTTAAACTTAATATCAGGATTAGTCTGGTCATCATTGACTACAAGCCCGAGTTCACTTCCCATATTCACTGCGCTATTTGCTACACCAGCTGCATCCGCACCCACACCTAATACTGGTGAATCTGTGGCAACATGCCAGTCAATAATCCTAAAGGCAGCGCTATTGGGAGCAGCAGACCAACTATCATCAATAATTAAGGTATCGACTGTATTATTACAAATACTTCTAAAGGTATCATCACCTGTCAACCAAACTACATAACCAATCCACTCACCAGCAGTCCATCCTGCTCCAGTTTCAACAAGAGTAGTGGTCGAGTTGCCAGCTCCATCAGAAGTGGCAGAATAGCTTGCATAGAAATTAGGAGCAGCATTAATCGTACCTGCGCCTTCTGCAATCTGATTTGATGTACCTAAGGTATTACCAAAAAGATCATTGTGAGAGTTTATCGGCTCTGAGAGGTCATCAATATCATTAATACCGTAGTCATCATTATAGGAGAGGATGTTATTTCTGATAACGGGATTTGTGGAAGAACTATCAGAGGATATTCCTGAACCAGTATTATCAACGCAGATATTATTAGTGATGATATTATCCGCTCCGCCAGTAATCCTAATTCCTGGATATCTATTATTAAACGCAATATTTTTGCGCAACGCGTTATCTGATGTACTAGTTAGGTCAAAGCCTCGATAATTGTTAGAATGTGAAATATTAGAAATCAAAGTATTATTGTGGCCAGCGCCACTACTAATCACCCTAATACCATAAGTTGAGTTGGAATAGGAAACATTAGAGATAAGAGTATTCTTATTCGAACCATTGTATAATCGGATACCTTCTGGATTACGACAAGTAATGTTATTAATTAATACGCAATCAGACCAGCTATTGGCCGCTATTCCCTGGTTGACGCTACCATCGCAAAAAAGATTATTCTTGATTATTGTATTAGTAACGCTAAGACCCCATAATCCAGAGGTGTTAGATTCTCCAACAACAAAACCATCAATAATATTATAATTTGGAGCCCACAACACTATTCCAGGGTCTACTGTGTATTTCGCATTGATAAATACTGTACCACTAGTATTCCAAGTAATCGGATAAGTGGCTGTACCATCTTTGGACAGACGTACATTCGCACCTCCAACGAGGCCCTCTCGAGCATACGTTCTATCAAAAATGATAAATCCATCACCGATATTAAAACTATCATCACCAGATATAGGCAGAATATAAATTGTATCACTAGCTGCAATTGTATGAGTTATTAAATAATGTCTGCCTTTGTTCCGGCCTGAAGTAATATAGATATAACATCCTTCATATTCATTATCATTAGCAATAATATTATCCACAGCGGTAAAGTATTCATAATAACCGGCAACGGTAATCGTAGAATTAACTTTACTAGACGCTTCATCTACTGCATATGTAGTAATTGTATTGGCTTCGGTTACCGGCTGTTCTAAGTTAGTATCATCATCATGCGCTTGCTGCATGAAGTTATATTCCACATTATCGGTATCGGTACTATTCTTTACATACCCCAAGCGGCCGCCCATATTCACTGTTCCCGGAACAGTTCCGGCAACAATATCCACACCTGCACCTAATGCCGGGCTATCTGCAGACAAATACAAGAAATCAATATTTGCCGGATCAACCGAAATAAAGCTAGGATCTGAAGTTATCGAATTAGCATCTTGAGAAGAAGCAGTATTCCATGCAGCAACAGTGCTGTAATATGATCCGCTCCAGAAACCAACATCTCTCACGTTATTATAAATATTATTATACTCTGAAACAAATCCTGGCTGAGAATCATTAGAAATATAATACTCACATCCCCCGGCTCCTGTAGCATTGTCATAAAGAATGTTATTCTTAAATACATTCCCAGTCGAGCCTTGACTGACAACAATACCATGCACATCATTACTGCTTATGGTATTGTTGTAAAAATAATTATTGTCTGCATCGCCTAAATTGATCCCAACCGACACATTATTATGTAACATATTACCTGAAACTGTATGGCCGCCAGTTGTAGATGCCCAGAACGTCAACCCATTTGCTCCGTTATTATAAATTGCATTATTAATAATCAACGAATTAGTTGATCCCTGAATATATACACCATCGTTTACATTAGAATAAATATCATTCGCCTTAATTAGTAAATCGGAAGATGACTGAATAGCTATCCCACGATAATTATTATGAATAAGTGAATGCTCTATAAATAATAGTTCGCCTGCTGTGTCATTATCTATACCTGTCGCATAAATACCATACTTGTTAGCACTATTCTCTCCCATATAACTTATTTCAGCATATTTTAAAATTATCTCAGAATCCGCCTGGGCATAAATATATGCATTATGTACTCCATCCTGTGTTGCGGCTGTGATCACACAATTCTGATCGTCAAACGCATCTCCCTGTACATCCAGGAACCCAGTGCTATCAACAATTATTCCAAATTGAGCATTGGTTTCACATTCGAATTTTATGGTTGAAGTATCTCCGCCGTCTGCACGCATAGTCAAGGTACCATAAACATTAATATCTCCATCAATAATCATTGTGCGATCGGCTGTGGTATCAAAATCTAATGTGCCGCCTTCGTCAATATTAATACCGGCACATGTAGTTGTCGCATCTTCGCGATCAAACGTAACTGCATCACCACCGGCAATCACAACTCTGTCATCCGGACCCGGCACAGATCCCCCGTTCCATGTGCCGGTAGTATTCCAGTTACCGCCACCTGTGCCATTAGAAAAAATACTATTACCAATCGTAATTGTCTTATCATCCTCTGCCCTATAAATCGTACCGCCATTAGTGGAAAGTTCTAAGTTATCATCTGCGGACGTTGCCGTAAAGTTAGTAAAGCTTAAGTCAGAAATAAGTAAAGTTTCCCCACCGGCAAAGTCTGTAGTAACATCGACTCTCATTGTCTTATTATTAAGGTAAGAAACTGTTGTGCTTGCACTGCCGGAAGCCGTACCATTCAAAGTGCAATCAGTATCTGAAGTATCCCACTCCATATTAAAGGAAGCTGGAATCTTGATGATAATATCATCAGCTATTGTAATTTGGCTGTCTTCATTCGCAGTGATCGTGATTTCCGCGATAGCTGTTGTCGGATCACTCACAAATAAATTCTGGTCATTAGCCGAAGATATTGTAGCTAGTACTCTATATTCATCCGCGCCAACATCCCAATCATTCCTTGTCTCATCATCAATATCAACGGTGAATGTACTAAGCGAATTTCCTGACAATCCTGTCGGACCAAATACGCCACCATCACCAGTTGTGTCTTGTATATGAAGATTTTCACTGCCATCCGTTACATTCACAAAGTATGAGGAATAAGAAGTCTTACTCTGTAAAGTATTTGTTCCTTCCGCTGAAGTATCCGAAGTAATATTGTAATTCGAATTGCCCCAGCTATTACCTGCTCCACCCGGTTCAAAAAAGTCGCTGGGGCCAAGCACAGTATTCATCGCAATACAATTAATGGCATTGATCGTATTGTTGTTCGGACGCATTGAGATACAACCATAAATTTCAGGATTAGGCTCTGATGTTACAACCTTATACACTGTACAGTTTTCAACATTAAGCACGCAGTCATCAACGTCATGAATAGTAATACCCGCACGGGCAATATCATATACAATACTGTTGCGCACTGTAGCAGTAATATTATCTGCCTCAACACAAATACCATGCGCATCCGAGTTGCCTTCTGTGCCGTGGCCATCATCATGTACAATCACAGAATCAATTAAGCAATTATCTCCCCGAATATTGATACCGTCTCTACTGCCCCCGGAATTAGTAGTCCAATTAGTTACCTCAATACCTTCAACGCGAGTATAATCATCCATTATTTGAACACCGTGTCCAGTAATAGAAGGCTCGATTACATATCCAGTGTCAGCTATACCTCTGTGCCTTTGAGTGGCGCCCACTTCACTGGCTACAATAGGCGTATAAATATTAACATACTGATCCTGGTCAGTTGTCCAACCGGTTACTAAAGCCGGCGCAGTATCATTTACTGTATCGTTATAGCATGGAATATTTAAAACATAATTATTAGCAGCTAAGTCCGTAAGATTAAGGTGATCGACATCAGAAGCACAAACTCCACCATCATCTGCATCCACTGCATCGTCAAGTGCATTGAAAGCACGGGTAATAGTGTTAATGCCAGGACTACCTGCTTCATCAGCGGGAAGATCACCGGTAGCAGTGAGAACTTTATAATGTGTGGAATCAATTCTTTGGGAAATATAGGCAATCTCAGAGGTATCATAGGTAATCTTATCACCAACGCCAACATTATCGGGCTGAGTATCAACAGTAGCAATTCCTGAGGCAATATTAATTATCGAACCAGGTGTTGCTAAATCTCCACTATCTGTTCCTACCGAATAATAAATCTGCGTCGGTAATTGATCTGCACCACAATCCCATGCTCCAGAGCGATACTGACCATCAATATCATCGGTAAATGTTCCGGATAAATTTTCGCCAGCATTAATGGCATCGGCACCAAGCTTAATATGTAAATCTTCAGCACCAACCGTTGTTGAGACAAAATTATCAGCAACTAGTTTTCCATGCAGAGAATTAGCACCAGGTGCAGTTGATCCATCGGAATCAATATTATAATCACTGCCTGCTGCCCAAGTAGTACTGCTTACGTCATAACACGTAGTGCATCCTAGAACAAGATTATTCTTAGCTGTAGTTGATGTATAGTAGGTACGTATACCCGTATTACAATCATACACGGTATTATTATATGCAGTACCAGCTTTTATCTGAATACCGATTGAACCACCATAGATAATATTGTTGCGAACATCATGTATGCCCGCTTCCGATGTGCCTCTGAAACATGATTGTCCATCATTAGCTGTCTGGTGATAAATTATATTATTGTAAATTTTTTGGCGGCTCTCATCCGTTTCAATAACGTGCCTGCTAGTTCCGGGGATATTCTGAGCTACGATTAATCCTTCAATCCAAGTATAATCTTCATCAGGCACAATCGCCCTAGTACTATCTGTAGTATTCACAATAGCAAAACCAGTATAATTACTTCCTTCTTTTGCCTTTCCTGTATGTCGTTCTGATAAAGGTGTATAAATCTTCACATAGTGTGTCGAATCGGCACTCCACCCTGCAATATAAACATTCTCATCAATAGCCGTACTTGCCCAATCGTTGTAACATTCGGCAATTTCAATTTCATCTGCGGTAACGAGATTTCTTGATTCTCCTGTTTCCCATGAACTAAGATTTGCATAATGTCCACCCACTGAACCGTTCTGGCTGGTTGCATTTGCTCCAGGCTGATCATAGGTAAAGTGAGTAGTATCAGTCACTGTTTTAATTTCAAACACACCGTCAAACGAAGAATCATCTACACCAAAAATTCTAATCTTCTGACCGGCAACTAAATTATCATGTGCTGCAGTTAAGGTGATTGTAACTTCATTGCTCGCACGCACCGCACCGCTGGCTGCAGCTACTGTGTATGTCTTCCTTATAATATGTGTAACTTCGTTTTTCTGGTCAGCTCCGATATCCCAGTAGCAGGTTCTGGTATGATTATCAATATCATAATCAAATGATTTATGAATATCTGAAGTCAAATCTATCCCGGCATTCAAGCAATCTGATGTTGTCTGCAAATGTAAATCGGCAGCAGATACAAAATCCGGAGTTTTGGTATCTGTATCACCATGAATCGAATTTATTCCAGGCGCAGTATCATCCTTAGAGAAATTATAACCACTCTCTGTAAATGTACCGCTAAAATCGGTCGTATTATCATACGCAATTGTATTCTTAACAACTAATAAATAAGTTGCTCCTGCTCCAGAAACTCCAACATTACACCCGGTAATTGAACAGTTATATACAACGCAATCATACCCAAATTGTCCTCCTCCGGAAATTCCTGTTGCCTGAGAATTTGTACCAATAATAATACAGTTAAATGCATATCCATCTGTTCTTTGTAAAACCAATGCCCCAGTTGCAGCGTTCGGGCCTTTGATCACCAGATTTTCAAAACTAATATCATTGTTCGCATCATCATCTGCCAATGCCCTGACTGACGGTCTAAACTCATTTGTATTAGTTGAATGATCAACGGCCAACCATTCAATTAATACATAGTTATCTCTTATATCTATTGCCCGATTATTATTACTGCCAACCAATAAGAATCCCTCTCCGGAAGTCGGAAGAGTTCCATCATGTCTCTCCCCGACCGGAACCGTAATCTTTACATAATGCGTAGAATCGGTAATGGATCCATCTATAGTCAAATCATCATTCAACCCGCTTGCCCAGTCATTATAACATTCGGCAGTTTCAATTGTATTCCTGCCAGTTGCCGTAATGTCACCGTCGCGATCCGCTTCCCAGGTCGTAAGATCTGTGTACCAAGCTCCGGCAAACGCCTGAGTTGAAGCGCCAAAATCAGGGCCTGTCGCATCAGATGTCCAGACAAACTGAGCCGGTAATTTATAATCAACAGTAATTGTATCAGCTCCGTCATTAACCGCAGTAATACGCCAGAGAACAGCTGGATTCGCTTCATCACTTAAGCAATCCCCCACTCTTATATTAGATAAGTCTGCAGCTGCACACTGTGCGATCCAAGCATCCTGCGATCCGGATACTCCGGTAATATCTACATTAACTCTGTTGTCTCCTATATGTAATGCTATCTCTGTTTCCGAAGAAATATAAATAACTGTCTGCGCTATAGCTGAGGTGTTTGCCATATTTGCCTCACCATCGGTAATATTAGTCCCAACAGCTACCTGTACAGTGAAATTACCATCTAATGTATTTGTATTAGCCACCCAACCATTGCCAACAGTTCCAAAAATTATACGTACTGTATCATTATTAAATGTACTGGTCGCTAAACTAAATGTGCCGTCAGAACCTATAGTCGGAATATTATCGCCATCAGTAACTCCTCCGGCAAAGGTCAATGCCGCTTCCAATTGTGCTTCATCAGGCAAAGCACTTAAAGTTTCAGAGAAGATTAAATCTAATCTATCACCTTTTTCATTCAATACACCTGAAGTCCCGCCTACGTCCGCAGCATAAACATTTACTAATACCGGACCAGCTTCATCAACCTCAGCTATTGTGGCATCAGAAAGACAATCATTTTCATAAGCATCCTCAAATTTATCACTTGCTGTGGTAAATTCAACTGCACTGATGCCAGTACCAAATACTGATGAATTATCAGTAAAGATAGTCACGTATTGATCATTAGCTGCATGTGGACCAGGATTGCCAGGAGTACTTCCACTACTTGAGTCAGTAGTGTCATCCACTCCTGTGCAGACGAAAGTGCCAAAGTCAAATTGCGCACCATCAGCATTATCAATCGAGGCATCACTCATTGGCTCATCAAACTCAACTAGGATTTCATCAATATAACCATCATTATCAGTATCATATAAGGTTGCATCTACAATTGTAGGAGGTGTTACATCAACAATACCCCAATTATAATACCCCCCGCTCTGATCATCATAAAGCTGATTACCAAATTGCGAAGTAATATAGTTTATTAGCACAATTGTATCTTGCAGCCTCACCTTATCAAGATTTGTCTGGGCATAGACGTTGTAGACTTTTTCGGCTTCTGCATCAACGATAACACTACCACTTACATTCCAAGTAATCCAACCAGATGCACCTGATGTTTCCAGGCTAAAGTTGGCTTGGGCATGTGATTTTTCTTTATAAATACGATCAACAATTGTAAAAGTATCAGTTGCCGTAAATCCAGTCGCAGCATCAATCAGAATCGTGATCGTATCCGTGGTATCATCTACAGAATTTGTAATCAGATAATATTTTCCACTGTTAGTCCCTGAAGTCATGTAAACATACATACCTTCATATTGATCATCTAAGGTAATTACATCATTCTCGGTCAAATCAAAGGTAATGGTGGGACCGTTGTCTGTGGGTGCAGCATCAATGGTACCAGTATCTTCATCAACGGCATAAATAGTAATGATATCATCGTCATCGATATTTGCACCATCTTCAGCAGCATAAATCCAGTTAAACTTGATGTCGGCACTTGCCCCATCGTCATTGACTACATAACCTAACTTCGCACCAATATTAACCGTTGTATTAGCCGCACCATCAGCCTGAGCACCAGCACCAAGTGCTGGAGAATCAGCAGACAATAACCAATTAATAATCTTATATGTAGAGGAAGCAGCAACCGGTATTGTGTCCCATGTCGTTCCTGCATAAAGGGTCAAGGTGTTTGCTGTATTGGAAGTAATTCGCCTAAACTGTCCGGAACCTGTGCCCCCATCAATCCAAATTACATAATCAGCATACTGATCAATAGTCCAGGATTTGCTGGTATCCTGCAGCGTGGTAGCACTCTGTGTACCGGTGGCAGTACCCGAATCATGAGCATAGAAATTCGGGGCCAGGGTTACCGTACTTGGCGGAACATCTTCGGTAATATTCAAGTATCTCACACCGTTACCAATAAGCAGATTATAGGAATCCAGCGGTTCAGAAGCGTTATCATTATCACTTAAGCCAATCGTCGCGTTATAGGCAATGAGATTATTCCTCACAACATTATCTGGAGATGTGACCGATAATTCGATTCCGTCGTTGGAATTGCCCACAATAAGATTATTATAAACATAATTATCGCTACTAGAGTTGAATAAATAGATGCCAATCCAATTATTTGAATATATTTCATTGGAGATAAAGCTATTATTTGAAGAACTGTCCCTGAAATAGATGCCATGACTACTATTAGAATACACCTTATTGGCACTTAGGCTGTTATTGCCACTGCCAACGCCATATATTCCTCTATCATTAGCATAAATGACATTAGAGCTCAGGCTATTGTTGTTGGAGCCACTCTGGATAGTAATACCATCTTCAGTATTAGAATACACGATATTAGAGCTCAGGCTATTGTTGGAGCTACCATTGAGATAGATGCCATAATTCTCATTAGAATATACAACATTAGAGATTAGGCTATTGTTAGAGCCACCAAAAAGATAGATGCCTTCAGAAGTATTAGAGCGTGACGTATTGGAACTCAGGATATTATAAGTGCTTGTCAAGAGATGGATGCCATTACTGGTCCCTTGAATTATAAATCCACTAATCGTATTGTAATCTATTCCGCCGCCGTATATTTTATTTCCATCAATAATTACCGTACCATTGGTATCCCAGGTAATCATATAAGAGGCAGTACCGTCTTTACTACCACTAAGTCCCCGTATGTATACCCTATCTACAATCGTAAATTCATCGTCAACACTAAAGATATCATCACTGCTACTGGAGAGAATATAGATGGTATCACTTGCCGCTACAGTATCTACAATGAGATAGTATCTACCCTTATTTAATCCTGAACTCATATAAAGATAATATCCTACATACTCATCATTATTGGCGATAATATCATCTGCGGCAGTAAAATATTCATAGAATCCAGAGGCAGTAGTAGCAACGCTAAATGTACTGGAAACCTCATCCACTGCATAAGTGGTAATTGTATTAGCTTCAGTCGCCGGCTGCTCTAAGTTGGTATCATCATCATGCGCCTGCTGCATCCAGTTATATTCTATATTATCAGTGATATTCTTCACGTAGCCCAAGCGTGCACCCACGTTCACATGTCCTGGTACTGTACCAGCGACAATGTCTAAACCAGCACCTAAGGCCGGGTTGTCAGCTGCACCGGTTAAGTACATAAAGTCGGCATTAGCTGGATCATTAGAAACGTAATTAGGATTTTGTCCGGTAATAGCATTTGAGCCGGTTACGCCATCAGAATCGTTATTATAGAAGAGGTTGTAAGCAATGGTATTGCCAGTGCCTTGATCAATGATGCCTTCCTCGCCAACAGCGCTATGGTTAGAAATAATATTATTCTTTAGTACGTTATTTTCGGCACTAGATGCGATGTAAATGCCATCAGTTCCATTTGAATTGATTGTGTTGTTATAAAAGTAATTATTATCATCCCACAACATTATACCTTGGGCGGCATTGCCATGGAAAATATTAGCAAATACAGTATTATTTTGACCCCTCAAATCCATCCCCGCCTTGCCATTAACTGCTGAATGGCTAGTGTTATAGGCAAAAAGGTTACTATTGCATAGGGATAATACTTCAATGTTATCACTGTTATTTGAATGCACGCTATTATTATATATCATGTTAAACGATGATCCATTTTCCAAGCGTATACCTGTCCATCCACAATCATGCACGGTATTGTCTGTGATAACATTGTAATCACTACCGTTTAAGTAAATACCATACTGACAATTATGTATCTCTGAACCTTCTACAATAAGTCCTTCACCAGCTCCGTCATCATTATCCACGTCATAGGCAGAGAGGCCATATTTATTCGCTCCATTCTTTCCCATATAACTGACTTCAGCATACTTAATAATAGTTTCTGAATCCTGCATCAGGTAGATATAGCCATTTTTTTTGCCGTCTTGTGTGAATGCAGTAATTATACAGTTTTGATTAGCGATTGCAGTACCCTGGACATCTAATAGACCGGTACCATGTACAATTAAGCCAAATTCTGCACTAGTATCACAGTCGAGTTTAATGGTTGATGAGAAGGCTGAACCAGAGCGCATGGTGAGTGTGTCATAAACATGGATATCACCATTAGCGATGAGGGTATTATTTTGGGTAGTATCAAAATTAAGTGTGGCACCTGCTTGGATAGTAAGTTCCTTACAACTTGCTTCAGTATCATTCTGATTAAATGTAACAGTATCTCCGGCAGCAATAGTTACATTTTGCACACCATACGGTACATACCCTCTATCCCAAACCGTAGGATCGTTCCAGTCTCCGGTCTTGGTAGAAGTAATTGTTTTATAACATTCAATTACCGTATTATTCTGCCCGTTCTGAGCATTTGTGCCGCCGGCTGTTCCACCAAGGGACTGCAAGGTTCCGCTAAATGTTTTGGCATCATACATGAATAATATTCTTCCGGCTCCACCACCACCGCCGCCATCTACACCAACTCCGTCACCGTCTCCACCATCCGCACGAATAATTCCGCTGGTTCCAGCTAAAGTCCCGACAATACCTTTAATACTACCGCCTGATCCACCGCCAGCATTACTACTAGCCACCGCGTTATCACCATCACTGGCTAAGAATCCATCTACGGTTAAAGTATCAGTAACTTCTAAATACATGGCACTACCACCAGCACCACCATCTGTTACACCACCGCCAGAACCTAAATCCTCCGGATTAAGTGCAGCCCCGTAAGTAATTCCGCCGCTAGCACTGTCTGATGAATCTCCGCCGGTTCCACCATAGCCACCACCTGCACCATAAGTAGCGCCGGTACTGCCTGCACCTGGGCCATAATCATAACTAAATCCTAATCCATCCGCATTGATACTCGCACCAATACCAGCTAAACCATATATATTGATATTATCGGCAGTAAGCTTTACACCTAGGCCAGGGGTGTCCTCCGTACCTGACCCGGCATTGTAGATACGTTCTATATCATCTTGCGTAACTACATAATCATATAGAAGAACGCTGTCTAGCGTAAAATCAGCATCTTTGTTATCGCACATTTTGAATAGTTCACTATCATTTTCTAAGCCATTGCCAACAGCATAGGTATCAGAACTAAATGCAGCAGCGTCTTTACTCCATCTAATATTTCCATCATCAACAACGAAAGCATACATGTGCCATTGATCATCGCAGACATCAGTTATATTTGTGTGCGTTTGATTATTGCCAGCCGAAGTATCAATCCTTAAATAGATTCCTCTAGCTGAGCCGGATGTATTATTAAATTGAATTCCCCATCCACGTGAATTTGAAGGAGGCTCCCAATAGAGCTTCTTAAAGATTTGAGCATAATCTATTGGTTGAGTAGGGGCCTTCATCCAGAATACTATAGAGAATAGATCCTTCGCAGGAATACCTGCAGGACATGAAACATAATCATTAGAAGCATCTTCAAATTGCAAACTTTCATTAACTCTACCAGCTATAGTCATCGTGTCAGTATTATTATCTGAGGTACCGTCATAATTACCCATGGTATCTACTACGGTAGTACCAGCTGCATTATCATTCATCTTCCAATGTGCTATCGGTAATTTGCTATCACATATTATCTGAGCAGTATCATTGGAATCACCGTTGGTTCCAATATCAATATCTCCAACAGATGTTAAAACACAAGCACCCGGAACTTTTACTTTTGCGTCATTGTTAATCGTAATCGAATCAAATATTAATGTCGGAGGAGTGCCGGTGAAGTTGGATTCAGGAATATGTGTTGTACCATTGGTATCATTTACATTATTATTATCTACAATTAAATCACCGTAGGTCTGAGAAGCTGTCTTTAAGTAAATTGTCCCAGCTGCTCCTTTTTCTCCTGTAGGTCCTTCATTCTCACCAAAGGCCTGGAAAGTTATTGCATCAAAACTATTTCCGGTAAGAAGTGCAGCAGCAATTCTTCCACCGCCACCACCACCGTTAGAAATTGTCTGATAGTCTCTGTCTCCTCCATTGGCCTGAACAACACCAGTAGTGCCGACAATTGTATCAACCGTGATGTTGATTGAACCCCCTGAGCCTGTTGAATAATTATGATTACCATCGAGTGAACCGTTAGCGGAAATCGTTCCATTAACTGTAAGAGCACCGGAAATATTTAAGATGATTGCTCCACCGCCAGAACTCATAGCTTTACTTCCCAGATTTATAGGGTTGGTTATAGAACCATATGTAGCGCCACCGGTATCGGCATCCCCGCTTTCACCACCATATGAACCAGCATAGCCAGGGCCACCAGAATTGTAAAAACCGCGACCATCTGCTTTTAATACACCCCCACTCTGCACATCAAGGCTGGTGATGTTTAATGTAGCTGCACCACCGTTATTAGAATTCATGTAATGATTTCCATCTATCTCAAGAGTTCCACCAGTCTCGATTGTAACTGCACCAAAGGTATAATCATTTGTGCCATCAGACCCAAGAATTAAATTGTTGAGGTTTCCTGATCCAAGAGTAAGGGTAGTTCGACGGTCATTACTAAGATAAATTGTTCCATAGCGACCCGGGGACCCGATAGAGTTCCTGCCGGCTCTTATGGTTCCGGTAAATGTATCTGTGGTTACACCCTGCAAACTAATCCTTCCACCTCCCCCACCCTGGCTATTAGCATTACTTGTCGAACCACCTGCATCTGCAGAGATTGTTCCCGTGCCAGTTAAAACACCAGCCGTAGCAACATTGATTGATCCACCTGAGCCTGTATCATAATGTGAGCCGGAATCAGTTAGACCATCTGCACTTAATATTCCATTAACAGTTAGTGTGCTAGTAGCATTAAGAGTAAGAGCTCCTCCGCCACCACGATCTCCTCCGCCGCTTCCTAAGCTCGTGGGATTGGTGAAAGAACCATATGTGCTATCATTATTATCATGTCCAAGCCCTCCATAAGTACCACCTTGTTCACCTGAACCAGCTCCTGGACCCTGCCCTCCTCCAAATCCCTGTCCATCCACATTTATGCTTGCCCCAGAAGCTATCGAGATATCATCGGCATTAATCACATAGCCTATACCTTCAGGATTAGCTGCATTAGTGTCTCCCTCAAAAACCAGGTCTCCTGCATTAACTGTAATATCACCTGTTGTAGTGAGAGACTCCCCTGAGCCATCAGTTGAGTTTTCAAAGGTAACAGTTCCTGTGTACCCTCCGAGTAAATTCAATGTGGCAAGATCATCATTAAAAGTATCAACTGTACAGTTGTAGGTAGAGCAACCATTAAATACAACATCCTCACCTACTGCAGGTACAACTTCTTTACACCAGTTACCGGCAGTGTTCCAGGTGCTATCAGATGAAGCTATCCAAACATTACCATTGGGTATCGACCAATTCACACAGTTATCCAATGTTCCATTATAATTGAGAACAGCTGTTCCAGTTCCTAGGATATCAATAGCATCAACGTAGCAAACGCTTTGTGTGCCGTTTAGAGTAAGTGTCGCTTGAGTATCGGCAACTAGAGACTGCAAGGTAATGTGATTAGAGGTAGTTCCTGCTGCAATAAAATTTCCATTGATCGTAGTAGTTGTACTCTCGGTAAGATTTACTTCATTGGCACCCTCTATAGTCAAATCATTAAATGTAGCAGTATCTTTAAAAACAAATATTCCAGCTCCTGTTTGTTCTCCAACTATTATGTTATTAAATGTTTCACCATAAGTTTCAAAATATATATTCCTATTGTCATCCCCTTTAAATAATAACGTTGAAGTTTCAGCATTTAAAGTTAGGTTCGTTGTGTTGGAAATATCAAACACTCTTGTTGCTGGATCAGAGTAATAATTATTTACAATAGTCCATGTTCCCGAACCCATTGTCAGCGTTCTGACATTAGAAGAATCAGATTTAAATTTTTTCGTAGAAATATTGAAATCGTTCAAATCTATTTCCCCATTGTTCAACATGAAAGAAGCTGTCACTGAATCCCAATAATTTGTTACTACAGATAGATCTCCTCCTAAAGTTACCTTTCCTCCAACCATAGATATGTGCAACTTATTAATATTAAAACCATTAGGATTAAACGAGAAATCCCCCCTGCCCTCAAAAGTTATAGCATGATATTCGCAAGCATCTACCCCCGTCCAATCCAATCCCCCATATAATGTGTAAGTTGCTGCATTTGCCACTGTAAAAGTTGCACCCTCTGTATAACCACTCGTGTCAATAGTTTTACCAATTCTTGGCATATCTTGTGTAACTGTAAAATTTCCCGAATCAGAATTATTGTCAAAATAAACATCATCCTGCGGAAGCGGTAGGTTGCCGTCAGCAGCAACGCCGCCGGAAGATGTCGCCCAATGGTTATCATCATCCGACCAGTTACCCGTACCACCTACCCAGTATTTATCCGCAGCTGTGGTGAAAGTAATACCTGAATTTCCGCCACAATCACCTGAACCACCAGCAATAGCAGATAAATCCTGTGCAGGAGACATTGTAATATCTCTGAAGTCCACATTAGAACAAGTTACAGTTGCACCGGTAACCGTAAAAGTACGTGTTGTACCAACATCCCCTCCACGAACAATAAGTCTATTGATTGCAGAGTTGCCGTCAAGAGTTAATGTGCCGGTTACTGTTACAGAATTAATTAACCACACGCCACCCGTTTTTTGTGCTGTTCCAGTTCTTGTTACATTAGCGAATATACCGCCATTTATACCTTGTATTCCAGAACCGTTCATGATAAGTGAAAGACCTTGCCAATTTGTATTACCCGTATTTCCACCTTGGAAATCAGCACTATCCCCACTTAACGTAACCGTCGCGGTATTCGCAGTTATAGTTAGACTCGTTACTGTTTCACAATCCCAAGCATATCCAGTTCCGATTGCCGTTATATTACTTGTCCCCAGCGTTAATGTTCTTGTATTAGAATTATCTGAATTAAACCGTCCCCAATTATGAGTTAATCCAGAATTATCACTTGCGCCGTCAGTTTTAAAAGTACCTTGCGTAAGAGTAAGCGTAGTGTCAGGAGCAAACCTTGTAAAGTTATCCATCAAAGTTACTGTAATGCCAGCGCCATTAACTGTAAAGTTTCCTAAAAACTGCCCTCCTGTATAGACATTGCTATCTCCATCTATTACAATGGGACAGTTACTATCCACAACAGTATATTCCATGCTTGAAACTAAAGTCAGGTTGCCCGATATCGTCCAGGTTATGCCCATGTTATGCGTTAGCGCTCCTGAGTATCCGGTAAAATCAATATCATTACAAAAAGCTGCCGCAGTTATAGTACAATCATCACTGGAAATATAATCAATAAACCTGACTTTATCGCTTGCAGTTGGTATTGCTTTGGTTGACCAGTTACCGGCTGTAGACCAAAGATTATCTCCAGCACCATTAGTCCAGAAAATCCATTCACATACAGACGCAGTCCCATCCGCACCGTCGTCCGCACTACCATCAGTTCCGCCTGTACCACCTACTACTTCCACAGTTCCTGATCCGGTAGTAAAATTGTCTGTGCCAAAACTCAAAAGAATTCTTCCGGCTCCGCCACCGCCGCCATATACATCAGCACCGTCTCCACCATTGGCCCGAATCTTTCCCGCTCCGGCTAAAGTCTGGCCAAAAGCCATGATGCTTCCACCTGATGCTCCACCGCCGTCATATGTTGTTCCATCTGTTCCGGCATTACCATCACTTGCTAAGAATCCGTTTACAGTCAAAGTATCATTAACATTAACAAATACCGCGCCGCCACCACCGCCACCTTCAACTGATCCCCCGCCGGAACCCAAGTCTATTGGATTAGACGCTGAGCCATAAACACTTCCCGCAACTCCGCCATCTCCGGAATCTCCGCCTGCTCCTCCGTACCCTGCACCAGCTCCATGTCCGGGATCACCAATACCGCCGCATTCCGGACCTTCATCATTTACATATCCCTGTGCATTCGCGTTAATACTTGCCCCAGCACCTGTAACACCATGGATATTAATATTATCTGCTATGATCGTAGCACCTTTGGAACGTATCAATGTATTATTCCCGGAATGATAACTTGCTTTAATCCATCCAGCAGTACGGCGAATATCCGATACACGAACTTCGTCAATTTTTCCACCAAAAGGATCAGTCGCACCATCACCACCTTCTCCTAAGTAAACAGATTGCGGAGAAGTATCCGATGTACTGGTCGCGGTAAAAGCCGGCGTGCCCGATGTAGCTTGAAGAACACCGTCTACATAAATTTCGATATCATCATTTGCATAATCAATAATTCCGGTAATATGATGCCATGTATTAGCAACTAACGGCGTTCCGATTGTAGTTTCAGACTGGAAGCCTTCTGCGTCACCGGCCCGGCCTCCCACCCAAAAGTTCTTCGGATTAGAAACATTACGAAGCATAATCTCAAACCTTGAATTAGTCCCAGTACCTGTCGAAATATCTATTGGTATTTGTTCATTAGCTACCCCAAGCGTAGAATTAATCCATGTTGATACTGTCGCAATTCCTACATTACGCAAAAGATTTGTACTAGCACCGAACGCAACATAATCATCTGTCGCATCAAACTCATCTGCTCCATTTATCTTTCCTGTTACATCCTGATCTATAACAGATACTGCAGTAGAATCAACGCTGTTATTCGAATCTAAATGCTGTCCTGTTGTTTCCGATAAATGCCATACCGCCTGATAATTATCATCCCAAACTCCGGTTGGATTTTCCTGGTTAGAAGCTCCGGAATCTCCATAATACATATAAATCACAGTATCAACGATTGAACTAACTGTAGGTACGCGCACATGAGCAATTAATTCTTCGGCCCCGGAAGTATCTACATAAATTTCAATTTCATGATCTAATTTAGTAGTCCCGTCTGATGAGGTGAATAATATATCATCGCCGCTGGATAATGCCAGGCCAAAAACATCTGAAGTTGCTGCATCAAGTTTTATCAATACCGGAAAGCTGCTTAAATCACTATCAACTTTTCTATAATCAATGTTAAACTTCTGGGAATACGCAAAACTACCCGCCGGGTACCAGGCCGGAGGCGCTTCAACATTCCATATTGACCCAGCTGAAATTATCTGTGCGGTATCATCAGAATCTGCGTTAGTTCCAATGTCAATATCACCTACAGATGTCAATGTACAATGACCCGGCACTTCCAATCTCGCGTCATTGTTTATTGTAATTGAATCAAATGTTAATGTCGGAGAAGTTCCGGTAAAGTTAGATAGCGGAATTGGAATATTATTAGTTGTGCCGTAATTATTGTCTTTAACAAACAGATCCCCGTTCGTTGAAGTATCTGTATCAAAAAGAACTATAGTCCCTGAACTACCATCACCGTCACCGGAATACGCGGTTATTGAACTAGCCGCAAAAGTACTGGTTGAATATGCAACTCTAATTCTTCCGCCGCCACCGGAACGTGTTGTCCCGCCGCCCTGTGCTCTAATCTGTCCAGTTCCAGATAAAGCATCACATGTAATATTTATAGAACCGCCGGCTCCACCTCCGTGATAATCATCAGAGCCATCAGATGAAATTGTTCCGTCAACTATCAAATTACTAGAAACATTAAGATCAACACAACCGCCTCCTGGACCGCCACCGCCGCAGCTGCCGAATTCAAGAGGATTAGAAACAGATCCATGCGTGGGCTTACTGCTATTAAATCCTAATCCCCCGTAATTTCCCCCACTGTCATAATATATTCCGTATCCAGGACCACCCCATTCTGAATTACTTCTGTTTTTAAATCCATAAATATCGGCATTCAAAGTTCCTCCGGAATTAATTGTAATATTTGTCGCGGAAATAGAAGCTGATGTACCAAGGCCGTTATTCAAACGTGGGTTACCATCTATCTTTAATTCTCCACCGCTATTAATCGTTACGGAATTAAAAGAATAATTATAAGGCGTAGAATCTGTTCCAATAACTACGAGAGAAGGATTACCAGCACCGCCAACTATTAAATCAAAGCTAGCTGGGAAAGCAATCGTTCCGGCATGACCTGCTCCACTCCCGGCAGCACTAAGAGTACCTTCAAAAGTCAAATTTGTTACATTAACTAATGCCATCCTTCCACCACCACCGCCACTACCGCTACCACTGGCTTGCACTGTTCCGGTTCCGGCCAAAGTATCACATGTAATATTTAAAGATCCTCCCGATCCTGCTGCGCCATTACCCGCTGATCCACCGCCATTACTCTGCAAAGAACCGTCTACCGTAATTGTATTGGTAATGTTAAGAACTATGGCTCCGCCGCCAGTAGTATTACCGCCGCTTCCCAAGCTAGTCGGGTCAGTAACCGAACCATATGTTGCCTGAATAGACATGTATCCTAATCCGCCATAAGTCCCGTCTCTCTGATTCCAAACTCCGCCACCAGGCCCAGTAGATCTATCAAATCCCGTCCCATTACAATTCATGCTTGCACCAGAAGAGATCGTAACATTAGCTGCATTAATTGTATATCCGGTTCCATCATTCACCCCGCCGGGAATAGAATCGGTTGAGGTATCACTGCTAAAAACTATATTTCCGCCGTTAATTGTAATATCGCCGGTTACTGTTAAACTCATTCCGGAAGCTACTGCATTAACACCAAATGTTACTGTGCTTCCATAACCCCCATCTAGAGTTATTGATCCTAAATTATTATTAACTGTATCTGCTGTACAATTCGTATCTGAAGCAGCGCTAAATAAAACATTATCACTGGCCACAGGCACAGCTTTTGTAGACCAGTTATTTGCTGTGGACCATAAATTATCTCCGCTCTTATTCGTCCAGACTACGTACTCACATATAGATTCAGTTCCCGCGGATCCATCAATTGCACCTGCATCACTACCACCTGCCCCGCCATTAACCTGTGTCGTACCGGTAAAGCTATTGGTGCCAAAACTCAAAAATATTCTTCCAGCTCCACCGCCGCCGCCGTATACATCCGCACCAGCTCCACCATTAGCTCGGATAATGCCAGCACCAGCCAAAGTCTGTCCAAACGCTTTAATGCTTCCACCCGCTCCGCCACCGCCATCATAACTTGCTCCGTCAACTCCAGTATCGCCGTCACCAGCTAAGAATCCGTTTACAGTTAAAGTATCATTAATATCTAAGAATATCGCACCTGCACCAGTTCCTCCTTCTACTGATCCTCCACCTGAACCTAAATCAATTGGGTTATACGCTGAGCCATAAGTTGATCCTCCGGTTCCAGCATCCCCTGAATTACCTCCAACTCCTCCGTAACCAGCTCCGGCGCCATGACCTGAACCACCGGTATCGCCTGTACCAAAACCTAGATCATAAATATATCCCTGACCATCTACATTAATACTCCCACCGCTTCCGGCTGAACCATGGATATTAATATTATCCGCGGTAATCGTTCCTCCCTTGCCCCTGTATTCAAAATCATCAAATTGCACTAAGCATAAAGTTCCGCTGGCATGCGAAGTAACACTCATACCTACATCTTGTGTCACATTAGCACTGGCTAAAGCAGCTGTGCCGATAAGACTCCAGACAGCTCCATCCGTAGAATAATATCCGTAATAATCAGTCCCTTCTTTTACTAACCTTACCCAGCAAGGATAAGAAGCTGTGCCTGTATTACTATACTCTTCAAGTAAGCCGTCATTATCACTATCCCACTGCAATGTATATCCATTACTTGGAGTAACCGCAACCATACAATATCCCGTAGAAGTTCCATCCTGGGTCATATCGTTCCTGACTATAATTCCAGCCTTAGCCCAATCATGAGTAGCTTGCTGGCTTACAACTTTCACTTTAATATCAAAATCACCAGTAAAAGAACGATACACTGACGCATATTCATCTGCAGGATCCCAGACATCAGAACCATTGGCATCAATCTCCATCTGCTGGCCGGTTTCTGTGAAAGTAGTACCAGCATGCGTATCACAATCATGCGTACTCCATTCAGCACCAATAGCATTATCATCAAAGTTATCAGTATAATAAGCACCGCTACAAATTATCTGTGCGGTATCATCAGAATCCGAGTTAGTTCCGATATCAATATCACCTACAGATGTCAATGTACAATGACCCGGCACTTCCAATCTCGCGTAATTGTTTACAGTAATTGAATCAAAAGTTAATGTCGGAGGTGTTCCTGTAAAATTAGATAACGGAACCGAGATATCTTTTGCTCCATAATCATTATCATCTACTAGCAAATCTCCATAAGTCTGGGTATCGGTATCCCTCAAAACAATAGTTCCAGCGCTTCCCTTATTCGTACTGCCGAAAGAACCGGAAAAAGCGCTCTTTGTAGTGCTATCGGACGCATTATCACTATACGCAATTAAAATTCTTCCGCCACCGCCGTCACCACCACTTGCCCTGTCCGTTGACCCCCCTTTTGCCGTAATCGTTCCGCTGCCGGCAATCACGTTACATGTAAGATTAATAGAACCGCCTGATCCGGAACCATAACTCCCTCCCGCGCTAGCCGTAATCATTCCATTAACCGTTAATGTCCCGGTCACATCCATAATTATAGCTCCACCACCAGAATGAATCCCCCCGCCGCTGCCTAAACTTATCGGATTGGATACAGATCCATAAGAAGACGCACTATTCTTACCCCCCATGCCACCATAAGCACCTGCACCATATGCATCAACATCAAATCCCCCCGGACCTTCTTCTTCGCCAAAACCTAACCCGTAAGCAGACAAAATACCTTCCGGGCTCCCTGAATTA
Organism: Neptuniibacter sp.; assembly: GCF_024231755.1. Classification (GTDB taxonomy): domain Bacteria; phylum Pseudomonadota; class Gammaproteobacteria; order Pseudomonadales; family Balneatricaceae; genus Neptuniibacter. Next base: position 4,870 of record NZ_JAAEQH010000167.1, on the reverse strand, counting down.
ATCGTTACATTTGTAGCAACTGATATTGTCGCAGAAGTTCCCTGCGCTATACTATCTACAAGATTTAATAGAGGATTCCCGTCTATCTTTAATGTTCCGTCTGCATTAATTACTATGGAATTAAAAGAATAATTATATGGGGTTGAATCTGTTCCTAGCATCACATAGTCAGGATTACCAGTTCCACCGATAACCAAATCATAATTGGTTGGGAACGCAATTGTTCCTGAATATCCTCTATAGATACCGTCAAGCCTTCCTCCTTCAGCATGAAGATCTCCCTCAAAATTAATGTTTGTAACATTAGCCACACTAATTCTTCCGCCGCCGCCAGACCCGGCATATCCCTGATTAGTATCGCCGCCTTTGGCTGCAATTGTTCCATTCCCAGCAAGAGTATTACAAATAATGTTTATCGAGCCGCCGGATCCGGCGCCATATCTTGGAGTCCCGTTAGCAGAAAGATTTCCATTAACAGTTATTGTGCCGCTGGCTGCATTAAGAGTTAATGCCCCGCCACCAGAATAATCTTCTCCTCCGCTTCCTAAACTAGTTGGGGCAGTTGCTGAGCCATAGGTACTATGGTCTGTATTCCTTCCGCCTATTCCACCATATGTACCGCCTGAGTTACCAATCGTTCCAGCTCCAGGGCCTGCTTCCTGCCCAAATCCCATTCCATCAGCATTTAAACTTGCATTGCTCTCGATATTAATATTAGCGGCATTGATTGTATAACCAGTTCCTTCTGCACCTGCTGCTGTATCCCCTTCAAAAACCAGCTCTCCTTTATTAACTGTAATATCTCCGGTAACCGTAAGGCTCATACCTCCGGCAACTGCATTCTTTTGAACAAGCACATATCCCGGAGCATCAATCGTGATTGAACCCAGATTATTGTTCATGGAATCAACAGTAACTACATTCTGTAGTAAACTATCTACCACAGGACCTATAGTCATATCTGATACTGCTCTTAATCTAATATAATACGCTGTGTTTCCATTAACACCTGTTGTCGCCCAGTCTCCCGGAGCAGTAAAAGAAATATATCCGTCCCAGGATAATTTGGAAGTAGAATCATTTTCGCTAAGAGTTACCCACGCGCCATTCCAATATTCCCAGTAGAAATTACCGGCATTACGCGCTGTGGAAAGATCAAAATATACTCCGGTAAAAGCGTTTGAAGTCCGGCCGATATATAAAGCGTCATCAGTATCTTTAAGTGTCGCGCTGGTTGTAGTATGTATTACATCCGCTCCGGTTGTACTGGATGCCGCAGTAGTTACATTCTCATAAGTACTGCCGTCATAAGTCCAGACAATATCAAAGTTCGCGGAGGCGTATTCGATGACAACATGATCTCCGGCTTGAGGCACAGAAGCACCTTCCCAATTTGAAGCATTATTCCATAACCCGTCTCCGGAATCATTTGTCCAGCGATTATCAAACACAAATTCATCCGCACCAAGATCCCAGGCCGCGTCTATCTGTACATTATCAATATCATAATCATAAGGAGAGCCAAGATCCGCTCCGACATTCACCGCATCCATATCAGAAATTGCTAAATGCAAATCCTCACTACTTGGCGTCGTATCTACAAAAGTCAAACTGGCATTAATAATATCATTCGATCCACCCGTAGCTGTCGCACTATCACTTAAATTATAATCCGTGCCCGCGCCCCAGGCCCCGCCATTGATATCGTAAGCTGTGGTACAACCATAAGAGATATTATTTTTCAGAACCGGAGTTCCGTCGTTACGATAAAAACCCGTAACAACATTATAAACCGTGTTGTTATATATTTCGTTGTCACCTCCGTCATCATCCAGAGAAATACCTTTCTTTATATCTGAGCCATATATAATATTGCGATAGATTTTATTGGTGGCCGCATTCAATCTAAGTCTGATCGCTCTTGTGTCCTGTCCAGAACTTCCCGGAGTATGAATAATGTTATAACGAATTGTAGCATTACGCCCCACCCCATCTAATTGAATCGCTGATCTGGCAACTCCGGAACCGGCCCAACCGGTCAAAATAAGTCCTTCTATTGTTACGAATTGCTCATTGATTTCAAGGAGAGAGCAATTCGTTTTATTCATAGTAAAGCCAGAAGACACGTCACCACTATGTCTTTCACTTATCGGCGTAGTGATCGTAATTGTATGAGTTGCATCAGTTGTCCAGTTACTATCGTCAATAAACACACTGTCATTTAAGCCGGTTGACCAGTCATCATAACATTCAGCGATTTCATTTTCATCTTCAGCAACTAAATCTCTCTGTTCGCCAGCTTCCCATCCGGATAAAGTATCATAATGCCCGCCTACATAAGCAGTTGAACTGCCTACAGCACCAGTTGATCCGGGTTGGTCATAAGTAAATTGGGTTGTGGAATTCACCTCTTTTATTTCAAACACCCCATCATAATCTCCAAGCCCCCAAACTCTAATCTTCTGTCCAACAACTAAATTATCATGCGGAGATCCGCCATCTATATTAACCGTGACCACATTGCCGGACCTCGCAGCAGTTCCACTCGAAGCAAGTGGATATGTCTTCCTTATAATATGTGTAACTTTGTTTTTCTGGTCAGCCCCGGCATCCCAATAAGTAGTTCTGGTATGTCCGTCAATATCATCAGAGAAAGGCAGATTATCATCATAAGACAAATCTATACCAAAATCAATTGCATCATTCTCAGCGAGATCTTGCAAATGCAAATCCACGCTTCCGCTTAAAGATTCGAAAATTACATAATCACCTGAAGTCACACTTCCGTCATCAGTAAACGTACGATTACCAATAGAATGACTTCCTACTATAGTATGCGTTCCATCGTAAGCAATATTAAAATCTGAATCCGTAGAGTAAACCCCTCCCTGTCCTTGATTATAAGCAACTATATTGCTGTTATAAGCATGGGCAACACAGTTCTTAACATGCATCACCGACCCGGTATTATCTCGCGCTACGTTTGCATCAAATCCAAAAACCGAAGGAGACGGAGAAACGTCATTCCTGCCGATATTGTACCCTGTACAATTATATACATGCACAGTAACATTCTGTAAATCTTGAATATATACAGCCGATCTATCTATCTCATGGAAAATACAATTTAATACATACGCCGTAATTCCATTGGTGTTGAAATGCACACCATCTGACATTACAGCCCCATTTACTAAATCATAAATCAAACACTTTGATATTGTAACTTCGTCACCATTAACCCTAAATGCTTCAGCTGAACTTCCCGTTACTCCGGTAACTTCAATACCTTCAATATAAGTATAATCTTGATTGATTGTAAAAGCATGTCCATCCGTAGTCGGATCTACCATAAATCCTGTGCCTTCAGTTCCATCATGTCTTTCACTAAGAGGAGTAGTAATCTTAAAATAATGAGTTGCATCTGTTGTTGAACCAGTAATAGTTACATGATTATCCAGTCCGCTTGGCCAGTCATTGTAACATTCAGCGATTTCAATCGTATTCCTGCCCATTGCAGTAATATCTCCCTGACGATCAGATTCCCAAGCAGTAAGGTAAATATACCATGCCCCGGCAACTGCCTGTGTTGATCCCGCAAAACTCGGTCCAGTAGAGTCAGATACCCAAACAAACTGAGTCGGCAATTTATAATCAACTGTAATTGTATCCGCTCCGTCATCTACTGCTGAAATTCTCCACCATACTGTCGGATTAGCTTCATCCCTTAAGCAATCCCCGACTCTGATATTGGAAAGATCTGCGGCTGCGCACTGAGCTACCCACGCATCCTGCGATCCGGAAACTCCGGTAATATCTACATTCACCCAGTTATTACCAATATGCAACCTAATCTCTGTATCCGCGACAATATCCTGTACGGTTTCAGCCGTTGCAGATGTATTCGCTGTATTTGCTGCACCATCAGTAATATTTGTTCCTACATCTACCTTTACCGTAAATGCACCGTCTAATGTATCTGTATTTGCAGCCCATCCATTACCCACTGTGCCAAATATAATCCGAACGGTATCATTACTAAATGTTTTTGTTATCAAACTAAATATACCATCCGAACCAATCGTCGGGATATTATCACCATCTGTTACTCCCCCGGCAAAAGTCAAAGCTGCTTCCAGCTGCGCTTCGTTAGGTAAAGCACTCAAAGTTTCTGAGAAAACTAAATCTAATCTATCCCCTTCTTCATTCAATACTCCGGCTGTGCCTCCCACATCTGCGGCATACACACTAACTAGTACTGGCCCGGCTAAATCTATTTCCGTAACAGAAAAGTCCATTAATAAATCATTGCCCGCGAGATCTTCAAATGTATCTGCTGTTCCAGCGTTATACTCTACGTCAAATAATCCCGTGCCAAATACACTGGTGCCGTTAGTAAAAAGTGTAATATATTGATCATTTGCGGCATGTGGCCCAGGGTTGCTGGGGGTTGACCCATTAGTAGAATCAGTAGTATCATCTACTCCGCTCAAGCCACCTGCACCAAAAGTCCAATCACTTGCATTCGCATTTGCAATTGAAGTATCATCCATAGCCTCATTAAATTCAACTAGAATTTCGTCAATATATCCGTCATTATCTGTATCATATAAGGTCGCGTCTACAATTGTCGGCGGCGTAGAATCCAAACTTCCCCAATTATAATAACCACCCGACTGGCTGGTAATTGTTTCTCCGCCCAGATCAGCCACATTATAATTAATTAGGCCAATTGTATCTTCTAATCTTACTTTATCCAATCCGGTTTCAGCATAGACATTGTAGTCTTTTTCGTCCTCGGCATCGACAATAACCGTACCATCGACATCCCAGGTAATCCAGCTGCTGCCTGATCCGGATTTGCTTAAAT
>NZ_JAAEQH010000166.1 GCF_024231755.1 Neptuniibacter sp. | reverse complement strand
GCCCCGGAAACGCTTTAAAGTGGTCTACAAGGGCAAAAAACGATCCGCTAGTACTGCCTGACGCCATTTTCTACTCACTTTTGCTGCTTTTCAGCGAACCGACCTCGGTTCGCTCTGTTGCGGTTGTCCAAACTCCAATAATCAACACAACTAGTGATAACCCGAATGATACCCAGAACAGAGACGATGAACCTAGTGATCCTATAATCGGAGCGTGTTGAAACCAAAGATGAAAAAGCGATGCAAATACCATTGACAGACCAAAGGCCACAGCCGCTAGTATGATCAAAAGGATGCTGGCTGGCAGCTTCCACCAACTCGACTGAGAGTTTCTTGCGATGAAACCAACCAACCAAGAGAAACCGATAAAAGCAAGTATGGTGGAGGAAAACAAGGGTAAGAACTCTTGCCAGGGATTGCTTGGTACACCAAGAATAAAATACTCATTTTTCAGAGCGCTAACAGCATCTTTCAAACGGTCTGATCTGATCAAAGTGAAAACCAACGTCAGAATAGGTAAGAGAGACAACATCAAGTGAACAGCCGAGTACTTGAGTTGTTTGCTAATGATGTTTAAGATAGTCATTTCGTGTTGCCTCCAGTTCAGTCTTTCATTGGATTACCAGCATAGTCAACTCTTTCTGGTCCACCTGTATAGCTGGTAATTTCAAGCTGACTGCCAATATATGAAGCCCAATACCAAGGTGTAGGTGGCGAACTGCTTACACCGAAAAGAGGTTTGGATAGAGTTTCGTTGAAATCATACGTATAATCACCTCTAACCAAAAAGATGGCAGCCAGACTATTGTCCACTAGGTTCTGTGTCCATTCATCAGAAATGCCATTACCATCCCATGCAACTCCCAATCCTTCATGCCAATCATAGATATCCAGTATTACAACATGGACTGCCAAATTTGTGTCTGTCTTTGTCGTCCACCATCCTTCGTGGCGATCTAGGTTTCCTGTTAATTCCACATCAGTACGAAACCCACCAAGGGCACCTGAGACATCCAACTCGTTCGTACCGAGTATGAATCCCACTACTGGATTTACTTGGGCATAGTTGGGTGTAAACCCACGAGCATAGACATCCGGGCCAATCGGTGTTTCTGTACAGGGGGTAAGACTGCTTATGTGTTTGCGAACATACCAAGTGGACAATTTATCGATAGACCTTTGTAAACGTCCTATTCCGAGTATATCGTCCTTGACAAAGCTTTCAGGTAGTTGCAGTTCTCCTCCTTGTCCACTTAGGAAGTGGCGAAAGTGTGCAGCAGTTTGTGGTAACTCGGTCTCAACATCGTCTGCGAAATCAGAATACCATTGTTTTGTGAATTCCAGGTCCCCTGCCTCCAAACGATCGCAGTTTTCTTCTGTGTATAGTCCGCTTGAGTCATTCCACCCAGATTGGCTGCAAAATCCTGAAGGATCAAGTTCATTAATGGGATCGTTTTTGGCATAGACATATTTGTGTAGGGTTTGAGGCTGGCTCCGTGAACCTAGCCACGGATCCTTTCGCGTAAACCTTCCCACCTGGACATCATACCACCGTGCTCGAAGATACTGCAAGTCTATACTGCCATCCAACCACTCCCCCGTATACCCCAAACCACCCCGCGCCGCCCCCACCTCCACCCCAAAAGGCGTCCACTCGCGACTGCCGCTCACCGCGCCCACATCATCCGTGGTCTGGCGGATGGAACCCAGCGCATCGGGCAGGTAGTAGCCCCACGCACCGTTCGCAGACTGTCCCAACGTGTCGTGGCCTACCAGGTACAG
>NZ_JAAEQH010000165.1 GCF_024231755.1 Neptuniibacter sp. | reverse complement strand
TTAACAATCTTGATTCTCACCTTAGCTGTCTCTAACAGCTTTGGTCAAGGAGTAATGGATCTCCTTGAGAGACTTGAGAAGGTTGAAAAGCAATTAAACTGGTGCAAAGCCGAAATTGCAAAACAGCAAAATCAACCTGAGTTAACACCGTCTGATCCGATAGACTTGACTGTTTATGATGAATCACTGCTTGAGATGGCGGTTCGATTGACTGAGCTTGAAAAAGAGCTGCGATTCGCAACCCAGGAACAAAGTTCCATGTATGCTGATTTGAGCACTCAACTTGGTCAGGTTCCGCAACAGGAGGAATCATCTCATGATGCTGAGTGGAGTGTCAATGAAATCAGTTTCACTGGTTTTATTGATGGTAGTTACTATTACGATGGTCCATCAGCGTCCAACAGTTTTGGATTTGATCAGGCAGAAGTAAATATTGAAAAGAATATTGGCGAAGTTGGTTCACTTAGAGCTGATGTTGAATGGGTCAGTGATGGTGCTGGCGGATTTGCTCTTGATGCAGAACAGGGTTATGTAACTTTCAGCCCGAAAGCCCTTGGTCCGGTCAGCTTCACCTTTGGTAAATTTAATGCTCCGATCGGTTTTGAGCTTCTTGATGCTCCCGATATGTACCAGTACTCGCATGCCTTAGTTTTTAACTATGGTCTACCGACTAATGTTACCGGTGCTATGGTCAGTGCTGATTTTGGTTCAGGTCTTGACTGGTCAGTTTATATTGTCAATGGATGGGATCAAAATGTTGATCTTAATACCGGCAAAACTATTGGTAGTCGGTTTGGGTATACCAACGATAACTGGGGTTGTGTTGGTTTCTCATTCACCTATGGCGCTGATTCGGAAGCTGAAGGCGATCACCAGACAGTAGTTGACTTTGACATGAGTTTTAACCCGTGGTCTTGGTGGACAATCGGTAGCGAGTTCAACTTTGGCAGTACCGCTGTTGGTACCGCCAGTAACAAATGGACAGGTTTCCTTCTGATGAACCATTGGGATTTCAATGACTGGTTTGGCCTGACCGCTCGTTTTGACTATTTCGACGATAAAAACGGCAGTCGTCTCGGTTCCAGTGTTGCTGAAAAACGTAAAGCCTTCACCTTTGCTCCGACCTTTGGTCTTGGCGATGGTATGGGTGCTTTGGTTGAGTTTCGTTATGATTTCTCTGATCAGTATGTTTTCACCGATAGTGATGGCGCTCCAAAGAAATCAGGATTCACAGCCGCATATGAAATGACCTATTCATTCTAATAAGGATATAGAAAGTAATAATTAAAAGGGAGATTAAAAAAAATGGCAAACACAAACATGGCATTGGGCAAGAAACTGTTACTGCTCTTTCTGGCGGTTGGAATCATACCGTTTGCGGTGGTAGCTTTACTTTCGCTCAACAAATCAAACACGGCACTTAGCACGGCGGCATTTAATCAGTTGACTATGGCCCGTGAGATCAAAAAAGCGCAGATCGAAGGTTTCTTCGGTGAACGTCAGGGTGATATGGGTGTATTGACTGAAACAGTTGGAGTGCTTCGTCGTGAAGCATTTAATAAACTTAATGCTGTTCAGGCTTCAAAGAAAGCTCAAGTCGAACGCTTCTTTGGAGAACGTAAAGGTGATGCGATTGTTTTGGGTAACAATCCCAATACCGTATTGGCATTCAAAGACCTTATGAAAGCCTTTAATGCCGGTGGTGGAGCCCAGAGCGGTAACTATCAGGGACTTCTTAATGAAAGATATAATGCACCGAGTCAGTTTAAGACCGTTCATGATGTGTATCATCCAGTATTTAAAAACTATATGGAAGAATATGGTTATTATGATGTCTTCCTGATGGATGCCCAAAATGGTGACGTTTGTTACTCGGTTACCAAAGAAGGTGATTTTGGTACTCGGGCCAGTGATATCAGTTCATCACTTCGTGATGTATGGCGAATAGCAAGCAGTGAAGGTCGTGTCGCACTTTCTGACACCAAACCATATGCTCCATCCAATGGTGCACCGGCTCAGTTTGTATCAGCTCCGATCAGAAGTAATGGACAGGTTATTGGTGTTGTTGCAATGCAGATCTCGATCGATGCTATTAATACGATCATGCTTGAACGCGCCGGTATGGGTGAAACCGGTGAATCATATCTTGTTGGTTCAGACGGTATCATGCGTTCTGATTCATATCTCGATCCGGTTGATCATTCAGTTGTGGCCGCTTTTAAGAATAACGCGGTAGTTGAAACTGAAGCTATTCGTAGTTCAATGGCCGGACATAGTGGACACAGAGTCATTAATGATTATAATGGCAACCCATGTTTATCCAGCTGGAGTGCGATTGATCTTGGTGATGGAATTCGCTGGGCGATGATGTCAGAGATCGATGTCGCCGAGGCTTTTTGTCCTAAAGATGAAAATGGCGAATATTTCTTTGCCAAATATACTGATATGTATGGATATTATGATCTCTTCCTGATGAACCCTGATGGATACTGTTTCTATACAGTCGCTCAGGAAGCTGATTACCAGACCAACTTTGTCAGCGGTAAATACTCCGGTTCAAACCTTGGTGAATTGGCTCGTGAAGTAATGTCAACCAAACGTTTTGGTATGGCTGATTTTGCACCATATGCACCAAGTAATGGTGAACCATGCGCATTTATTGCCGAACCGGTTGTTTATAATGGCCAGACTGATATTATTGTTGCCCTTCAGTTATCACTCGGCGCAATAAATGGCATCATGCAACAGCGTGAAGGTATGGGCGAAACTGGTGAAACATATCTTGTAGGACCAGATAAGCTGATGCGTTCTGATTCATATCTTGATCCTAAGGGTCACTCAGTGGCCGCATCATTTGCTGGTAATGTCAAGAACAATGGTGTTGACACCGATGCCGCAACCAATGCTTTGGCCGGTAAAGTTGATGCTGAAATTATAACTGATTATAATGGTAATCCAGTTCTTTCAGCATACACTCCTATTGACGTTTGTGGTAAAACATGGGCATTGATTGCCGAGATAGATGAGCCTGAAGCTATGGCGGCAGTTATAGCTATGCAGTGGATGATGACATTGATCGCTGTTATTGGTATTGCCCTTATTGTTATTGTTGCAATATGGACAGCCAAATCAGTTACCGGTCCGATTAACAATATTATCAATAACCTAAACAGTGGTGCCGAGCAAGTCGGTTCTGCTTCCGAGCAGGTTGCTTCAGCCAGTCAATCACTGGCGGAAGGTGCCTCGGAGCAAGCCTCATCGCTTGAGGAAACCTCATCTTCACTAGAAGAAATGGCTAGCATGACTCGTCAAAATGCTGATAATACAAAACAGGCCAACACCCTTGCATCAACAGCCAGTGGGGAAGCTGATAAGGGTATGAGGGCGATGAACTCAATGTCTGAAGCAATGACTGAGATCAAAAAATCATCCGATGATACGGCAAAAATTATTAAGGTCATCGATGAAATCGCTTTCCAGACTAACCTATTGGCTCTTAACGCGGCTGTTGAAGCGGCTCGTGCTGGTGAAGCTGGTAAGGGTTTTGCTGTTGTCGCCGAAGAAGTAAGAAATTTGGCCCAGCGTTCAGCCGAAGCGGCCAAAGATACGAGTGCACTTATCGAAGGTTCACAAAAGAATGCCGATGGTGGCGTAAAATCATCTGAAGAACTGGTTGAGATTCTGCAAAATATCACCGGTGGTATTAAGAAAACAACCGACTTGATGGCTGAAGTATCGGCC
>NZ_JAAEQH010000164.1 GCF_024231755.1 Neptuniibacter sp. | reverse complement strand
GCACCGCATAATCATTCGTTGGAACTTGGTCAGTGGTATCAGGGTGGTCAGAAGGAGATCAATGATGCAATAGCATCCGGTGCCAAAGCCAAAGATGATTGGGAACATATGCCATTTGAGGAACGCGCCGCAATATTTTTGAAAGCGGCCGATCTGTTGGCTGGACCATATCGTAATATTGTTAATGCCGCCACAATGCTGGGGCATAGCAAGAACGCTTTTCAGGCGGAGATCGATGCTGTCTGTGAATTGGTTGATTTTTTCCGATTCAATGTTGCCTTCGCTGAGATGATCTATGATATGCAACCTGAAGATGCCAAAGGAATTTGGGATCGTTCTGATTATCGTCCACTTGAGGGTTTTGTTTTTGCAGTAACACCATTTAACTTTGTGTCGATTGCTGGGAATCTGCCATCGGCTCCGGCTATTATGGGTAATACCGCGCTTTGGAAACCAGCTTCGTCGGTGACTTATACTGCCTACTTCCTGATGAAAATATTTAAAGAGGCTGGTCTGCCTGATGGCGTTATCAATATGGTTACCGCTCGCGGTGCTGATGTTGGTGAGTTGGTACTAAAGCATAAAGAT
>NZ_JAAEQH010000163.1 GCF_024231755.1 Neptuniibacter sp. | reverse complement strand
TTCCGCGGTCGTTCCCACCGAATTCGTGGTGTCATTATTCCCGGCACTGAACAACCTGAAGGAAGGTAATACACGATGACTGATGCATATATCTGTGATGCGATCCGCACACCTTTTGGCCGTTACGGTGGTGGCCTAGCCCCTGTACGTCCAGATGATCTGGGTGCGATCCCACTGAAAGCACTGATGGAACGAAACCCACAGGTTGATTGGGCAAGCGTTGAAGACATCATCTACGGCAACGCTAACCAGGCGGGTGAAGACAACCGTAACGTTGCGCGTATGTCTGCGCTGCTGGCAGGTCTGCCAACTGATGTTCCGGGTACTACAGTTAACCGTCTGTGTGGTTCTGGTATCGATGCTATCGGTATGGCGGCACGTGCGATTAAGTCTGGTGAAACAGATCTGATGATCGCGGGTGGTTGTGAGTCTATGTCACGTGCACCCTTTGTTATGGGCAAAGCAGAATCTGCTTTCAGCCGTAACCCTAACGGTCTTTACGACACCACAATCGGCTGGCGCTTCATCAACAAGAAGATGAAAGCTGAGTACGGCGTTGATTCCATGCCAGAAACGGCTGAGAACGTAGCGGAAGATTTCAACATCTCTCGTGAAGATCAGGACCTGTTCGCATTCCGCAGCCAGCAGAAAACTGCTGCAGCGATGGAAGCAGGCATCTTCAAAGAAGAGATCGTGCCTGTAGTGATTCCACAGCGTAAAGGTGATCCGGTTGTTGTTGATACCGATGAACACCCACGCGCATCTACTACGCTGGAAGGTCTGGCTAAGCTGAAAGCACCATTCCGTGAAGGTGGTTCTGTAACCGCGGGTAACGCATCCGGCGTAAACGACGGTGCATGTGCCCTGCTGATCGCCTCTAAGGAAGCAGCTGAGAAAAACGGCCTGACGCCTAAAGCACGTATCGTAGGTATGGCAACTGCGGGTCTGGCACCACGCATCATGGGCTTCGGTCCAGCACCTGCGACTAAGAAAGTTCTGGAAAAAACCGGCCTGACTCTGGATCAGATGGATGTTATCGAGCTGAACGAAGCTTTCGCTTCTCAGGGCCTGGCTGTTATGCGTGATCTGGGTCTGCCAGATGATGCTGCAAACGTTAACCCTAACGGCGGCGCGATCTCTCTGGGTCACCCTCTGGGTGCCAGCGGCGCACGTCTGGTAACGACAGCAATGTACCAGTTGCACCGTACCGGTGGTCGTTATGCACTTTGCACAATGTGTATCGGTGTAGGCCAGGGTATCGCAATTATTATCGAGCGCGTTTAAGCGTTCATCAGGGGCGGCACAACTATTGTAGCCGCCCAAATACAGCGTCCATAAGAGGCGTGTTCTGAAAATAAAAGTACATACGACAGGACATTTATCATGATGAATATGAAAGTGGATCCAAACGCACTCGATCCAATTGAAACGGCCAGTATTGATGAGATCCGCGCGCTGCAGTTAAGCCGCATGAAGTTCAGCATCAAGCACGCATACAACAATGTTGCTGCATACCGTCAGCTGTGTGATGACAAAGGTGTTCACCCAACGGATCTGAAAACATTGGAAGATCTGGCACTGTTCCCGTTCACTACTAAACAGTATCTGCGCGACGCTTACCCATTCGACTCTTTCGCTGTTCCTATGAGCGATGTGGTACGTATCCACGCGTCTTCAGGTACGACAGGTCAGCCAACTGTTGTTGGTTACACGCAGCACGATATCAACGTTTGGTCTGATGTTGTTGCCCGTTCTATCCGTGCAGCAGGTGGTCGCAGCACCGATAAGGTACACGTATCTTACGGTTACGGTCTGTTCACAGGCGGTATGGGTGCACACTACGGCGCTGAGCGTCTAGGCTGTGCAGTTATCCCAATGTCCGGCGGTCAGACTGAGAAACAAGTTCAGCTGATGCGTGACTTCGATCCAGACATCATCATGGTAACGCCTTCTTACATGCTGAACCTGATGGATGAGATGGAACGCCAGGGTCTGGACCCACAGGAGATGGCTCTGCGTATCGGTATCTTTGGTGCTGAGCCATGGACTGCTGAAATGCGTAAGAACATCGAAGGTCGTCTGGGCATCGATGCGGTTGATATCTACGGTCTATCTGAAGTGATGGGTCCAGGTGTTGCGCAGGAATGTGCCGAGACTAAAGATGGCCCAACTATCTGGGAAGACCACTTCTACCCAGAGATCATCGATCCAAACACGGGTGAAGTACTGCCAGACGGTGAATACGGTGAGCTGGTATTCACATCACTGACTAAAGAAGCACTGCCGGTTATCCGTTACCGTACTCGCGACCTGACTCGCCTGCTACCAGGTACTGCACGTCCGATGCGTCGTATCGACAAGATCACTGGCCGTTCCGACGACATGATGATCATCCGTGGTGTAAACGTATTCCCAACGCAGATCGAAGAACAGATTCTGAAGATCCCAGCGCTAGCTCCTCACTACGAGATCGTTGTGACTAAAGACGGCAACCTGGACAAAGTACAGGTGAAAGTTGAGCTGACACCGGAAGCGCAGAACACAGATCAAGCGCCTGTTATCAAAGAGCTGCAGCACCACATCAAATCTGTTGTGGGTATCAGCACTAAGATCGATGTTGTACCTGCGGGCGCTATTCCTCGCTCCGAAGGTAAAGCAAAACGCGTATTTGATAACCGACCAAAAGGTTAATAACCGTGCAGTGGCGTAACACTGTAACGGTTACGCCACTGCCGTTTGAATTAGCAGCAAAGCAAAGTTTCAACAGTTCTATGCGTTAGTTGGAAATTGCTTTGCCTACCCAAACAATTGTGGAGGCAAAAATTATGACCCCTCAAGAAGAACAATTCTGGGCAAAGATTGAGGCTGAAGAGAAGATCGAGCCAAAAGATTGGATGCCAGATGATTACCGTAAAAACCTGATCCGTCAGATCTCGCAGCACGCTCACTCTGAAGTGATCGGTATGCAGCCTGAAGGTAACTGGATCACACGTGCGCCATCTCTGCGCCGTAAAGCAGTTCTGCTATCTAAAGTGCAGGACGAAGCGGGCCATGGTCTGTACCTGTACTCTGCGTGTGAAACACTGGGTATCTCTCGTTCCGAGATGATCGAACAGCTTCAGAGCGGTAAAGCGAAGTACTCCTCTATCTTTAACTACCCTACTCTGACTTGGGCTGACGTTGGCGCAATCGGTTGGTTGGTAGATGGTGCAGCGATCGTTAACCAGGTTTCCCTACAGCGTACCTCTTACGGCCCATACTCCCGTGGCATGATCCGTATCTGTAAGGAAGAGTCTTTCCACCAGCGTCAGGGTTATGAAGCAATTCTGGCTTTGGCTAAAGGTTCTGAAGGTCAGAAAGCGATGGCTCAGGACGCGCTGGACCGTTTCTACTGGCCTGCACTTATGATGTTTGGTCCACACGATTCTGAATCTGCCCACTCTCAGAAGTCCATGCAGTGGAAGATCAAGCGTGAAACTAACGACGACCTGCGTCAGAAGTTTGTAGATCAGACAGTTAAGCAGATTGAAGTACTGGGTCTTGAGCACCCGGACAAAAACATCAAGTGGAACGAAGAACGTGGTCACTATGACAGCTCTGACCTGAACTGGGATGAGTTCTGGAGCGTGATCAACGGTAACGGCCACTGTAACCGCCAGCGCATCGAACACCACGTTGCTGCACACGATGAAGGCGAATGGGTACGCGATGCGATCTCTGCGTACAACGAGAAGAAACGAGCTAAAAAAGCACAGAACGCTGCGTAAGGGGAAACTGACATGACTAACATCACTGAAAAACTGGAACTTTTCGAAGTATTTGTACGTTCCAAGCGTGGTCTGGACCACAAACACGTAGGCTCCCTGCACGCGGAAGATCACGAACAGGCGCTGGAATATGCGCGTGACTGCTACACCCGTCGTAGCGAAGGCGTAAGCATTTGGGTTGTTAAATCTTCTGACATCTGTGCTTCTCAGGAAGACGATGCGGATTGCTTCTACGATCCAAGCGATGACAAACCATACCGTCACGCGACTTACTACGTTCTTCCAGACCCAGTAAACAACATGTAATTGGTGGGGATGATAAGAATGAGTGATATCAAAGCTGCAACGCTTGAATACGCAACCCGCCTGGGTGATGACTCTGTTGTTCTGGGTCACCGCATCTCTGAGTGGGTGAGCTACGGTCCTTTCCTAGAAGAAGACATCGCATACGGTAACGTAGCGCTGGACTACATCGGTCGTGCTCGTATGTTCTACACATACGCTGCTGAACTAGCTGATGATGGCCGTGACGAAGACGATTTCGCATTTATGCGTAACGACCGTGAATACCACAACCTGCTGTTGATGGAGATGCCTAAAGGCGACTTCGCTTACTCACAGGTTCGCCAGTTGTTCGCTGACGTTTACTACACAGTTCTGCTGCCAGAACTGCTGCAATCTAAGGACGAAACACTGTCTGCGATTGCTGCAAAAGCGATCAAAGAAACTAAGTACCACCTGCGCCGTAGCCGTGATTGGGTTCTGCGTCTGGGTGATGGTACTGAAGAGAGCCATAAGCGCACTCAGAAAGCCGTAGATCAGCTGTGGGGCTACACGCACGAGCTGTTCGATATGGATGAAACTGAGCAGCTGCTGGCTGACGAAGGTATCGGTGTGGACGTATCTAAACTGCGTGACACATGGCTGAAGATGGTTAGCGATATTCTGACTGAAGCAACGCTGACTGTACCAGAAGACAGCTGGGCTGTTCGTGGTGGTCGTACCGGTTACCACACT
>NZ_JAAEQH010000162.1 GCF_024231755.1 Neptuniibacter sp. | reverse complement strand
GTTGCCGATAACGACTAACTGGCGTTTATTTGATGTAGTCATAGAAGATATACCCATAATGTTTGCCCGAATGTCCTATGCACAGAAAGGACTGCCGAACAGCAGTTGCTGTCTGCAGGCACTCAGGTCGTTTTTTTGTTTCAGCTGATCGAAATACCACTGTCCCTCACGGACATCTCCATATAAAACAGCGCCCACTAAGCGGTTGTCTTTCAGCCAAAGTTTTCGATATTCGTTTTTCTTAAGATCGCGATACACCAGTGCTTCGGTGTCGTCGCTGTCAGCCAGGGAACCGCAGGAAAACAGTTCCACACCACTGATCTTAAGTTGCGTGGCTACGGCTTCTTCAGAGTATTCCGCTACTTTACTCAGCAGTTTGGAAACCAGAATCTCTGCCTGCTGCCAGATAGGAGCAACCAGACCGTAGGTAAAGTTTTCGAACTGGCAGCATTCGCCCAGTGAAAAGATATTTTCATCACTGGTCTGCATCTGAGCATTAACCAGAATGCCTCGCTGACAGTTCAGGCCGGATGTTTCGGCCAGTGTTTTATTGGGTGTGACGCCAATGGCCATCACTACCAGATCCGCAGGCAAAATCTCGCCAGATTTGAGTTCCACTGCTTTAACTTCTGTATCAGAGCCATCTGCAGTGACATCAACCGTGCCGTGTATCACTTCTGTTTCGGCACCAAGGCGGAACTTAAGGCCACGCTCCTGCAGAGAATCCAACAGCATCTCACCAGCTGTTTCATCCAGTTGTTTGTTCAGTAGATAGCTACTACGGTGCAGCAGAGTGACATCCATACCTAGCAGGCGAAGGCCTTCAGCTGCTTCAAGCCCAAGGAAACCACCGCCAATCACAACGGCGTGTTTCTTCTCCTCAGCGAGCTGCTGCATGATTTCTACATCTTTCAGGGTGCGGAAACTCATCACCCCCTTCAGATCACTACCGGGTACTGGTACAGCACTTGGGCGAGAACCTGTAGCTACAACCAGCATGTCGTAATCAATGCTTACGCCGCTTTGGCTGATAACTCGTTTATTCTCACGATCTATCACTTCAACCGGGTCCTGGCTGTGCAGTGTTACGTTGTTTTCTGCATACCAGTCAGTGGTCAGAGTGATCACTTTATCCAAACCCATCTCACCACCCAGAAGAGGGGAGAGAAGTACTCGGTTGTAGCTACCACCTGGTTCTTCACCAAATACGGTGATGTCGAACTGGCCGGCAGCGCGCTCATTGAGCTGCTGCAACAGGCGACCTGTTGCCATTCCGTTTCCGATAATTACCAAGTGTTTTTTCATTCTTTTCTCATTCTGTTTTGCTAGCTGTGAAAAATAAAAAAGGCGTTCACATGCAACACGGGTGGGTGCTGATGTAGAACGCCTTTGTTCTCAGAGCTTGTTGTAGGCAACCGACATTCCGCACAGTGGATTCGGTTACGCGCTATATAAAGCAGTTACTGTGCCATAAAAAAATATTTCTTTTAAAACAATTGTTTATTTGTTTTTTGGTTTTGTTTGGAATAAAACCGTGCACAAAACAGGCTTATTTATGATGCGCTGCAATATAGATGTGAACTGTTTTGGTGCGTTCTCAAGGATTTACTACAACTAATGTTGTAGGTAATGAAGCAGATTCTGTGCACAGAAGTCATGGAGTGTCTCCCACTCCTTTATTGTTTCTTTACTTAATGTTGTAGGAAAAATTGGGCTAGATTAAGTCCTAGCAGAATCGCAGCGATGGCCTTCCAGACCAGTAAAGGGTTTCTCTCCAGCATTGGTTGATGCTGAACTTTCGCTTCCAGGCTTTGGTTTGGATGGGTCAGATCAGCTTGTAACTCAGAAAATGCTTCATAGCGGAAGCGGGGGTTAGGCTGTACTGCTTTACGTAAACAACCTTCCACCCATAGAGGAAGGTCCTTACGGTGGTGAAGGGCAGGGGTGTAATCCATCTCGGCATAGTTATTCAGTGTCACATCGTTAGTCGCCATCTCTTTGAATGGCAACTTGCTGGTAATCATCTCGTAGATAATCACGCCCAGAGAGAACAGATCTGACTGGTAATTGCCCGGCTCACCCAACAAATATTCGGGAGCCACGTAGTTCACCGAACCCTGTGGGATAGATTTATCCAGAGGTGAGTTCATCTCTTCAATACCGGCAATTTTCACGGTACCAAAATCAAGAATTTTAACCCTACCATCTTGGTTGATCATGATGTTTTCAGGTTTCATATCCTGATGCACCATATCCGCGCGTTGGAAGGCGCGAAGACCCTGAATGATCTGTTTGGTCAGGTTGCGTACTTCATCTAGTGGAGGATTTGGATTGTCATTCATCCACTCACGCAGATTCATCCCCTGAATATGCTCACCCAGATAATAGAGGAAGCGTTTTTCCCGTTTAGCCGGGAAGGTCTTCATCACATTAGGATGATCGATACGCTGTCCCACCCACTCCTCACGGATAAAACCATCCAGATAGAGCGTATCTTCTGAGAAGTTGGTCGAAGGGGCTTTTAGTACATACTGCTCGCCACTTTCGCTGTCTTTTACGAGATACATATGGCTGCGAGTGCCACTGAAAATAACATCCAGCACTTCGTAACCATCGATCTTATTACCTACTTGCATCACCGGAGGAATAGGTAGTTGGATCAGTCGGTTATGGCTTTCATCCAGTGTTTCTTTGGGAAGTTGATCTACACAGGTAATAAGTGCAGTGAGATTATCATCACTGCCATTTTCAAGTGCAGTTTGAATCAGTTTTTCAGCTGCCGCTTCGGCATCATCAATGCCTTCCTTGAGGATGGTTTTCAGAGTTTTACGGCTGAGGAATTCATGAACTCCATCCGTCGTCATTAACAGCAGATCGCCCTCTTTAATGGAATGGGTGCTGTAATCTACTTCCAGGTGGCGGTCTCCGCCCAGAGCACGGGCAAGATAGTTTTTACCTCCGGACTTGCGTACATGGTCAGTGGTAAGTTGTTCCAACTCGCCATCTTGTAACAGGTAAACACGGGAATCACCGACGTGGAAAAGGTGTAGCGTATTGGATTTTACGATCAGGGCAGAGAAGGTGCAGAGCATGCTGTCTTTCTCACGGCTGCTCTGGCTGTTCTCTTTATGTAGCCAGCTATTCAGTGCGGTCATTACGCGGGAAACCGAGTTACGAACACTCCAGCTATGCGGGGTACTAAAATAGTCCTGCATAAAACTGGTCACACTGGTTTGACTGGCAATGTGGGAGTCGGCACAGCTACTTACGCCATCGGCGATAACGGCGGCTCCACCTTTGAACTCTAGTTCTGAATTTTCAGGCAGGTGAGCGGCAAACGCATCCTGATTTACCTCTTTGATCCCGGCAACTGATTTGCCACCAAAGCGAAGGGATAACGTTTTTTTGCTCATAACTTTGAAACCTGAATGTAAAAATTAGGCTGCCCGAAATAAAGGCAAGGCTACGTGAAAACGTTATGAGCGAAGGCTAGAGAAGGCAAACAGCCACGAAAACGAGTAGTCAGTGTGCCCCTTAGGGTATTACTGTAGTAAATACTCGCTTTGCTCGCCCTAAAGGGCCGCCCACACAAGGTGGGCGTTGTGACAGCTAGCTGTCGCTGAGCATTTTGAGTGGCTGTTTAACGCACTATAGTCGAGTCGCAATAGTTTTCACGTAGGCGACTAGCTAACTTTGATCAGCTCAACTGTACCATCTTCGTTAACTTCTGCCATGTGGCCTTTAGGCTCTTCCAGCATAAGCAGAGCAACAAAGCCGATTACAGCAGTCGCAGCGATTACAGTGAAGAAAGTAGAGTAATCAACCATAGACAGAACTGTCAGGTAGAACACCGCACCAACGTTACCGTAAGCACCTGTCATACCAGCGATCTGACCCGTCAGACGACGCTTGATCAGAGGAACTACTGCAAATACTGCACCTTCACCCGCCTGTACGAAGAAAGAACAAGCCATCGCAGCAGCTACTGCCAGGAACAGAGGCCAAGAGCTATCGATCATAGACATAGTTGCGTAACCAACTGCCAGACCAGCCGTCAGAATCAACAGAGTTTTCTTTCGACCGAAGCGGTCACTGATCCAACCACCACCTGGGCGAGACATGAGGTTCATGAAAGCATAAGCAGAAGCCAGCAGACCTGCGTAAACCATATCCAGTTCAAATACTTCAGAGAAGAACAGAGGCAGCATAGATACTACAGCCAGCTCAGAACCGAATGTCGCGAAGTACAGCACGTTCAGTACTGCAACCTGCTTGAATTTGTACTGCTCAACTTCTGGAACAGGCTTTTCAAAGATCTCTTTGTTTACACGGTATGCGCTAAAGCAGTCGTAAACGAAGATAACAGCCAGAATCACATAGATTGCAGTTGCAGCCATATCAGAAAGAATGGATACGCCAGCTGGAGACAGTTTCCATGTCAGCAGAGAAAGTGCTGCGTACATTGGAATCTTCATGATCAGCATGAAGATGAAGTCGCCTTTGCTGGTTACTTCCATACCGCCGATTTTCTTAGGCTTGAAGTAAGTAGAACCTTTAGGTGTATCAGATACGTTTTTGTACCAGATGAAGCTGAAGATCAGGCTCATAACACCCGTCAGGCCTACAGCGTAACGCCAGCCGTCTTCACCACCAAATACCAGTGCCAGCGTAGGCAGCAGCATAGCGCCAGCAGCGGAACCGAAGTTACCCCAACCGCCGTAGATACCTTCTGCAGTACCCAGTTCATTTGCTGGGAACCACTCACTTACCATACGGATACCGATTACGAAGCCCGCACCAATGAAGCCCAGAAGGAAACGGGAAACTGCTGCTTGAGCAAAGTCCGTTGACAGGGCAAACATGAAACAAGGGATACTGGCGATAAACAGTAACGCCGCATAAGTAATACGTGGACCGTATTTATCGGTCAGCATGCCGATGATGATACGTGCCGGTATGGTCAGCGCTACGTTAAGGATCAGTAGGGTTTTTACTTCAGCTTTGGACAGACCCAAAGATTCAGCAATGGCACCCAGAAGTGGCGCATGGTTAAACCATACGAAGAATGTAATAAAGAAAGCGATCCAGCTCATGTGCAGGATCTTCATTTTCCCGGTAAACGAGAAGATATTTAGTTTGCCGCTTTCACTCATGATATTGGCCTGTAGTAATTATAAATTGTTCAGAATCTAGGAAATTGCCGAGGCGATTTCTTTTGATTCCCTATAAGTTAAAAAACAAAAAAGGCGCTCAAGCTTTCAATCCTCTCATCTTTGAGGGGGAAAGAAAGTTTGAACGCCTTTGTTCAATCCTGTGCGAGGATTGGTGGTTCCATCGTTGGAACCTAATTTTTGAGCTAAGTTGGTGCGCCTTATTGGTGCATTTTCTTAGCCTTGCACTGCTTTAGTCTTACCAGAACCTTTAAATCACCATTGATTTGTAGGGTTTATGCGCTTAAGCAGCTTTTTCCTCGCTTTCTGATTTATCTTCTTGCACTTCCTGTGCCACTTCTGACTTTTCTTCCTTTTTAGTACTGGTTTCAGTGCTATCCGGTTTGCGCTGTTTCTCGTACAGGAAGGTTAATACTTCGTGGCGGTAGTGGTTGTACTGTGGGTCATCTGCCAGTGCGATACGGTCACGTGGACGTGGCAGGTCGATATCCAGGATCTCACCTACAGTTGCGGCAGGGCCGTTAGTCATCATTACAATACGATCAGACAGCAGTACAGCTTCATCTACATCGTGGGTGATCATGATTACTGTATTGTTCAGATCTTTCTGGATCTCCATCAGGGAATCCTGAAGGTGAGCACGGGTCAGGGCATCTAGTGCACCGAATGGCTCATCCATCAACATTACTGTTGGTTCCATTGCCAGGGCGCGGGCGATACCCACACGCTGCTTCATACCACCGGAGATCTCGTCTGGACGTTTGTCCATAGCGTGATCCATATGTACCAGAGAAAGGTTGTGTTCAATCCATTCCTTCATCTCTGCTTTTGATTTCTGCTTACCGAATACCTGTTTAACCGCCAGCTCTACGTTTTCGTAAGCTGTCAGCCATGGCAGTAGTGAGTGGTTCTGAAATACTACTGCACGTTCAGGACCTGGTGCGTTTACTTCTTTACCATCCAGCAGGCAGCCACCCTGTGTGGCCTGATACAGACCGGCAACGATGTTCAGTACTGTGGACTTACCGCAACCGGAGTGACCGATCAGGGAAACAAACTCACCTTTGTTGATGGTCAGGTTTACATCCTGCAAGGCCTTAAAAGGGCCGTTAGGTGTAGGGAAATCGATATCTACTTTTGTCAGTTCTAAATGCTTTGGAGGCTGAGTCATCTTAATTCTCCTGCTGAGGGGCTTGGCCCCTCAGGCTTTAAATTCTTTTTCTCTGGATTCTCTTATCTATGAATCGCGAGTTTCGTAACCTATTCCTATTAACGCAGTACCGCAGATTTATCCCAAGACACTTTCTTCTGCAGGAACAACATCACACGGTCAAGAAGGAAGCCGATCAGACCGATAACAAGTACGGCTACCATGATACGTCCCAGTGAGCTGGAGCTACCGTTCTGGAACTCATCCCAAACGAACTTACCCAGACCCGGGTTCTGTGCCAGCATCTCTGCTGCGATCAGTACCATCCACGCGATACCTAGTGACAGGCGCAGACCAGTGAAGATCATCGGAATAGAAGATGGCAGTACAATTTTGGTTACATGCGCCATCCAGCTCAGACGCAGTACTTGAGATACGTTCTGCAGATCTTTACTGATGCTGGATACACCTACTGCTGTATTCAGCAGAGTTGGCCACAAACTACATAGAGATACAGTAATCAGTGAGGTAATGAATGACTTAGCAAACATTGGATCTTTACTTACGTACACCGCACTCACAACCATGGTTACCAGTGGTAGCCAAGCCAGAGGTGATACAGGCTTAAATAGCTGGATCAGAGGGTTAATCGCTGAATACAGTGTCTGGTTAAGGCCAATTACAATACCACCTGGGATTGCAATCAGTGATGCCAGAATAAAACCGGACAATACCGTTACCAGACTTGTACCGATCTGATCAAAGAAGGTCGGGTTGCCTGTGTAAGGGCGGATTTTTACTTTGGCGTTAGGATCTTTTTCAAGCTTCTTAGCGTTACGCTTTTCCTGGCGCTCGTAGAATGAGGCCTCTTTAGCACGCTCATTACGGTGATCGTTTACCAGGTTGATCGTTTGTTCATACACCGCTACCGGGCCAGGAAAGGCACCCAGTGACGTATTAATACTTTTCGCGCCGATCTCCCATACAAACAGGAAAACCAGTAGACCAATAAGAGGTACAAGAAGGGTCTTGCTCAGCTTTTGTAAGCTGTCTTTTGGATTTTCAAAAAAGGCACTGATGCCGGATGCTGCGGATACATTACTCATGGCTTTATACTCCCTCGTTGATCTTAGATCCCCTCCCGGAGGAGGGGACTTAACTTAAGGAACCTGTTAAAAACATCAGGGATTTATATACAGGCTCCTTAATAAACCAGATTAGATTTTCTGTTCTGGTTTCAGACCAATGTTGAACTTCTTCAGGTATTCGTTTGGCTGCTTACCGTCGTAAGTGATGCCATCGATGAAGTGAGTCTGTGGCGCACGGAAACCGTCTTCAGTATTGAAGTCTGGGAACATATCCGGCGTCATCTTACCTTCTTCGATCAGCTCTTTAGCTGCAGTAGCATAGATGTCTGGACGGTATACTTTCTTCGCGATGTCCATGAACCACTGGTCAGACTTAGGTTCAGCAATCTGGCCCCAACGACGCATCTGAGTCAGGTACCAAATTGCATCGGAGTAGTATGGGTAAGTCGCGTTGTAACGGAAGAATACGTTGAAGTCAGGCACGTCACGCTTATCGCCTTTCTCGTACTCAAATGTACCTGTCATAGAGTTAGCAATTACATCGTAGTCAGCACCAACGTAGTTTGGCTGAGACAGGATCTTAACTGCTTCTGGGCGGTTACCGTTGTTGTTGTCATCCAGCCATTTCGCTGCACGGATCATTGCTTTTACAACACGCAGGTGGGTGTTCGGGTTTTCGTCAGCCCATCCTTTAGATACACCGAATACTTTCTCTGGGTTGTCTTTCCAGATTTCGTAGTCAGTTACTACTGGTACACCGATACCTTTAAATACAGCCTGCTGGTTCCATGGCTCACCTACGCAGTAACCGTAGATAGTGCCTGCTTCCATTGTTGCTGGCATCTGTGGCGGAGGTGTTACAGAAAGCAGAGCGTCAGCATCGATAGTACCGGACGTGTCACCTTTGTGTGGTGCGTAGTAGCCTGGGTGGATACCACCGGCAGCCAGCCAGTAACGTAGCTCGTAGTTATGGGTAGATACCGGGAATACCATACCCATGTTAAATGGCTTACCTTCATCCTTATACTTTTCAACAACAGGCTTCAGAGCATCTGCTTTGATTGGGTGAACAGGTTTACCATCGGCCTGCTTCGGTACGTACTGTTTCATCTGATCCCAAATGTCGTTGGATACAGTGATCGCGTTACCGTTAAGGTCCATGGAGAATGCTGTGATGATGTGTGACTGAGTACCAAAACCGATTGTTGCACCCAGTGGCTGGCCTGCGAGCATGTGTGCTCCATCCAGCTGACCGTCGATTACACGGTCGAGAAGAACTTTCCAGTTTGCCTGTGCTTCCAGAGTTACATACAGGCCTTCATCTTCAAAGAAGCCTTTTTCGTATGCAATCGCTAAAGGAGCCATATCTGTCAGTTTGATGAAACCGAACTTCAGATCTTCCTTTTCAGGCTCACCGATAGCAGCCCATGCAGGTACTGTGATTAATGAAGCAGCAAGTACTGCACCGCTGATAACTTTACTTAGTAGAGCCTTTTTCTTCTTAAGCATGGATCGTTCTCCCAATCTTAAAAACAAAAAGGCGCCGAACATGACCACATCAATGTGATCAGTCGAGGCGCCTTTGCCTAGTATTAAATTGTTTAACCATCGCTGGTCATTTTTAACTATTAGAGTGCACCGCCATTGGATTCCTCTTTTGTTTTTACTTATAGCACTAGGCATGCCAATGTTTTATATATCTTTAAAAACAACGGGTTATTGGTTTTTGATGAGTGGTTTTGGGTCTTTGGTTGAGTTTTTTGCGCTGCACAATAGTGCGTCCATATATTCATAAGGTGCAAAATTAGGGCAAGAAAAGTGTTTGAAAATGGGGCGGGCGGTGTTTCTTTTGGGGCGTGTGCACCGGGATGGTTCTTTGGGAGTATTTGCTGGTGCTTGATTGATTTATCAGTGAAAGGCTATTCACTGGTGCTTCATAATAGTCTTTATTTGATTTGGATTAATGTAAGACAAATAGGGGTTTACCCTAATCTTTTTTGTGATCTATAATTTCCTGTATAAAGCCTATAATAGTTATATTAGACCAAGTTTTATATTCCACTCAGTTATTATGGCTTTGTGTGTTTCCACCTCCCATGGAAAGGGTAATTGCCTTCTTAGGGGTATTTACATTGCAAATAAAAGTTTTTTCTTACCTTTGTGCGGTAGCTTTAGTTGCAGGATGTTCGGAGGAGCATCTGCCTGAAGATGCTAACGGCCGCGAGTTATACAATTTCCACTGTGCAGGATGCCACCAAGAAACAGGTGTTGGAAAATTTTTTGCAGGAATCCCTGCCAATGCCAATACGCCGATGTCGTCTTACGAAGTTGTGCAACTGATTCAAAAAGGTAAGCAGGGTAAAGAGGGGATGCCTGTGTTTGAACAGCTAACCAAGAGGGAGGCGATCTTGATTGCGGGGTATCTGAAACAGCTCCAACCATAGCAGTAAGCTATAGTTTCAACTTAATAGCATATGGCAGTGAAGTTCTTATTTTACTCAGTTTTCGTCGTAAGGCTTTTAAATGAAAGATTTGCAAAATCTACCCGTTAAAACGATCTCTATCTATCTGTTAGTGTCGGTCCCGTGGATCCTGCTGTCTGATTGGGTAGTGACTCTCTTTCCTGCTGAGCATCAGCATCTTCTGCAAACTTCAAAAGGCTGGCTTTTTGTCGCCATCACCAGCTTTATTATTTACATGCTGCTTAAAAGGGCATGTGATACGTCATCTGAACTGGATGAAAAGTTGGAGGAAACTGTTCACGATCTGGCCATGGCAAATAGGGGCAAGCAGGCCGTATTGAATGCGATGCCGGTTTCGGTATGGGAAGAAGATTTTTCCCAGATCAAAAAATATATTGATGACTATATAAAGCCAGAAAATTCTGATGTGCTCAGGCAATGGTTTGATGATACCCCAGAGGGTGTTTTTCTTCTTGCTGGAAAAGTGAAGACCTTATCCATTGGCGGATCAACACTGGAGATGTTTCGGGCAAACAGTAAGCCGGAACTGCTGGATAACTTACAGAATGTTTTTACAGAAGCTTCGCTAAGAGCATTCAGGGAAGAGATTATTGCACTTTATGACGGGCAGCATTATTTCAATATTGAGGCCGAGCAGCGTCGTTTAGACGGATCAACCTTTCAGACCAGTACTTCTGTTTCCTTGCCTAGCACGAGTCTGGATAGCTGGGATCGGGTGATAGTATGTATTGAGGATATCAGTCACAAACAAGCCGCAGAAAAGGCAATGGATGTCTTTTTCGATCTGGATATGAACCTCCATATCATTGCGGATCTGGATAGTACCATCCTAAGGGTGAATCATGGTTGGAATACTGTTTTGGGCTATGAGCGAGAGGAGTTGGAGGGTAAGCCGTTCCTGAATTTTGTTCATGAGGATGATATGGAGAGAACTCTTAGCGAGATGGCTTCATTAAAATCAGGACAAACTACATATTATTTTGAAAACCGCTATAAGCATAAAAATGGTGACTATAGGTATCTGGCCTGGTCAGCTATTGCCCCCGAAGGCGGTAGTGTCATCTATGCAGTGGCTACTGATATTACAGAGAAAAAGATATCTGAACTTAAATTGAGAGATGCTGCATCAGTTATCAATAACACCTCAGAAGGGGTGATGCTGACAGAGCTAGACGGGACTATCAAAGAGGTGAATGGAGCTTTCACATCGATAACAGGTTATTCTCGCGCTGAAGTTATAGGGCAAACCCCCAGCATTCTTAAATCCGGTCGGCATGATGCAATCTTCTACAACAAAATCTGGAATGGAATCTCCGATACAGGCTATTGGCAAGGAGAGATATGGAACCGTAAGAAAAATGGCGAGATATACCCTGAGCTGCTCACTATTGACACCATAAAGGATGAAGAGGGTAGGCCGAGCGCTTATGTGAGTGTGTTTACCGATATCTCCCTTGTTAAGAATGCGGAAAACAGGCTTATTCATGTCAGTACTCATGATGCTCTGACTGGGCTGGCAAATAGAAGTTTGCTAGATGAGCAGTTGGACCATGCAATCAAGCATGCGAAGCGAGTTAATACAATTGCGGCCCTTCTATTATTGGATATCGATAATTTTAAGTACATAAACGATAGCCTGGGTTTCAACGCGGGTGACCAACTGTTACGACAGATCTCTTCTAGAATTTCAGCTTCGACCAGAGCGGATGACACAATTGCCAGGCTGGGTAGCGATGAGTTTGCGATTGTGCTGGAGGGTATCGAGTACTCCAAGCAGGTCAGCCAAGTGGTAGAAAACCTACTGGAAAACCTTAAACCTCCATTCCAGATAGAAGGAAATGAGATATACATTTCAGCCAGTGCTGGAATCAGTTTATATCCGCATGACTCTGATACGGGTGATGGACTGATCCGTAATGCGAATTCTGCACTTACTAAAGCAAAGGAATCAGGAAAAGGTATCTATCTATTTTATGCGGAAGAGCTCACATCGGCTGCGCTGGAATATCTTCTAATTGAAAATGCATTACGGACCGCTTTAGAGAAGGATCAGTTTTATTTGGTGTATCAGCCTCAATTTGATCTGGTCACAGGCATGTTGGAAGGAATGGAAACACTGATCAGGTGGAATCACCCGGATCTGGGAACGATTCCACCGGGTAAGTTTATCCCTATTGCTGAACGCTCAAAACTTATCAATGATATTGGTTTGTGGGTTTTGACCCAGGCTTGCCTGCAGGGAAAAAAATGGCTTGATCAGGGATATGATATTGGCCGGATAGCGGTTAACGTTTCAGTGCCTCAGGCGATGAGAAGTGATCTAGCCTTGATTGTCGAGCAAGTGCTGGAAACCACAGCATTCCCAGCGGTGAATCTGGAGCTTGAAGTCACTGAGACTTTTGCCATGAAAGATCCAGAAACTAGTATTAAACTTCTAGGTATGCTCAGAGATAAAGGAATAGAGATTGCTGTGGATGATTTTGGTACTGGCTACTCCTCTCTTAGCTATTTGAAAAAACTACCAATTGATAAACTGAAGATTGATCAGTCCTTTACCGCTTCAATTACATCTTCAAAAGATGATCAGGCGATTGTGGATGCGATTATTTCCTTAGGAGATTCACTCTCTCTGAAAACTATTGCAGAGGGGGTGGAGACTTCTGAGCAATTGGATTTATTAAAAAGTTTAGGGTGCCAGCAGGGACAGGGGTATCTTTACAGTAAGCCGGTTGGCCCAGACGAGTTTGAAAGGCTGTTTTTAGGTAGTGAAGGTTAATGACAACTAAACGTAAATTGACGCTTTCAATAGTAGAAAAACGAGTGGAGCAATTACCGCTGTTACCTGCGGTGGTATGTGATCTGATGACACTGGATCCTAACTCTTCACATTTCTATGACAAAGTCACTGAACTGTCTGAAAGTGACCCTCCGTTAGCTACCCGCGTATTGAAGATTGTTAACTCGGCAGCCGCCGCCCCTTCTCATACGATTACAGACCTGCACGAGGCTTTGATTCGTGTCGGCGTAAATAAAATCCTCTATTTCATAACTTCAGTTTCGGTGTCTAAGGTATTTACCCCGGCTACTGACCAGCAGAAAGCGATTTGGCAGCATTCAATTGAAACTGCTCATATCGCTGAGTTTATAGCTGACAATATGCCGGACTTTCATGTCGATAAGCATATGGCATTCACATGTGGACTACTGCATGACATCGGGCGCTTTGTTCTTTTTGAAATAACCGCTAAAGCGATTGAGGTTGTGGATAGTAAAGGCTGGGATACGCCAATTGAACTGCCTGATGTCGAGCGGAATATTCTAGGTTTTACCCATGCTGAGGTGGGTTATCTTGCCGCTAAGAAATGGCAACTGCCAAAACTGGTTGTGGAGCTGATCCATCACCACCATAACTATGGATTGTGGCAGACGAGGGATGTACCTGAGAGTTTTAAACAATTGCTGACAGTGGTGCAGTTTGCTGATTTCCTGAGTGTACTTATTGAAAAGAACCCTGATTGGCCAACCTGGGATCGGGAAAAGTTGCGTGCTCAGATAACGGAAACCTGTTTGTACAAGGCTTGGCCTGTGATACCTTTCCCTATTGATCAACTTGTTGATGAGCTTCCTGCGATTGCAGTTGAGTGCCATCAAATCATGGAAAAACTGCGTTTAAGCTAAAGGTAACTCCAGCGTCGTACTTATTAGTCTAAGATTGCTTTAATAGAGTGGATGGGCTCAGTCTCCAATCCACTCTTTATAAAGATCTTCCCGATACACATCCCGCACAATTTGGTCTTTATCCAGAACTAGTTCCGTGCTGATCTGACCACACTGCTTCATCTGATCAATCAGGAAAAGACCGTGATCTGGGTCTGGGCAGTTTACATTATCACCGGCGAAGTGCTGCTCCATGGAGTAGGGCGGTTCAAATGCAGCCAGCTGTTCTGCGGCTTGATCCAAGTAGGGGGGTAGAGCAAGCAGCTGCATAAGCTCTTCTTTATTTGCTGGATCTTCAGCCCAGAGGCAAGCTTCATACACTGCGGTTATCAATGCTCTATGGGTATTAGGGTTCTCATCAGCCCATTTTTGGGTAACGCCTAGGACTTTTTCCATATGCGAGCCCCAGATCTTGTGGCCCGTGCTCAACAAGCCGCCAATCTGCTGCAGTAACGCCAGGCTATTCCATGGCTCACCAACACAGTAGCCATCAATAAGTCCGGTAGATAGGTTCTCCAGCATTTTGGTTGGAGGTACTGCAACCAGTTGGACATCATCTTCGGTATCGATATTGTTCTGATTAAGCCAAAAACGAAGTTGGTAGTGATGGTTTGAATAGGGGTAAACCGTCGCAATAACGGGTTTACGTTGGCTCTGTTGTACCAGTTCTTTGAACTGCTGACCGACTTCGTCTGAGTTATCCCAGTCAGAGATCTTGTCAGACAATGCCATATACAGTTCTTGCGATAGAGTGATTGCGGTACCGTTCTGGCTCAAAGACAGAGCTGTCATCATCGGTGTCGCATTACCATTCAACCCCAGGGTGGCTGCCAAAGGCATTGGTGCGAGCATGTGCGCACCATCTAGCAAGCCAAAGCTCACTTTATCGCGAATAGAAGCCCAGGAGGATTCTTTACTCAGAATGACATTCAAACCGTTCTTATTGAAAAAGCCTTTTTCTCTTGCAACAACCAAAGGAGTACAATCGAGCAGCGCGACAAAACCTAATTTCAGGTCAGTTTTTTCCAGTGTCAGTGAGTCTGACATATCAGCTCTTCTCCTCTCTTTACTTGCTTAAACCGTTGGCCAGTTGCAAAACTTCAATCACATTTCGTGCCACATCTGGCATTTTTTGGCCTCGGTCCATCGCTAGCTTACGCAGGGTCTGATATGCCTGCTCTTCATCACAACCCTGATGCTTCATCAGCATACCCTTAGCTTTTTCGATAGTTTTGCGGTCAGCGAGCTGGGTTCTGGTTTTCTCCAGTTCCTCCCGTAGCGCACTGTGGGCATCGAAATGGGCTATCGCAGTGTCCATAATGGCTTTTACCCGATCGGGCTGCAGACCATCAGCAATATATGCGCTGACCCCAGCATTGATCGCATCAGCCATGGTCTTGCGGTCATTCTGCTGTTCAGCAAAAAAGACAATAGGGCGAGGGTTGTTCTGACTCATCGTGGCCATGCTTTCCAGCGTGTCACGATTAGGTGAATCCATATCTATAATGACTATATCGGGGTGGTTTTCCTCGACATGTTTATTAAGATCAGATGTGTTTGGCAGGTGACAGACAACATGGTGGCCTAAGGCGTGCAGGGCTTCTTCGAGCGCCTTTACACGATCCGGTTCATCATCTATCAGCAGCACATTTAAACAGTTCACTTTACTCATTAATCCAGTCCCGGAATTGGATGCCCAGTAATGAAGCAATATCCGTTCCACTTAAGGGTATTTCAGCTTAACTGGCACATTGCTTGCTGTTATATGCCCATAACATTTAGCAATAACCCCTTTTTGCTACGGGTTATTAGCGTTTTTTACCCTTTGTTTTACGGCCTTTTCATCGATTTTTTGCCGGGAACTGAGGCTTTTAGTTGGAGATTCTGATGCATAAAAATACTACCTGTCCTTACTGCGGTGTGGGTTGTGGCGTAAAAGCCGAGATCGCTGATACTGAAAACAGTATAGTTGGAGTGAAGGGTAATAAAGAGCATCCTGCCAACTATGGTCGTTTATGTGTGAAAGGTTCATCGCTAAATGAGGTGTTGGGAAGTGAAGGGCGTTTGCTTAGTCCGCGCGTCAAAGGTGAGCAGGTCGACTGGGATAGCGCACTAGAAACGGTCGCGGAAGGATTTATTGGCACTGTTATGGAGCATGGCTCAGACTCTGTTGCACTATATTTGTCCGGTCAGTTACTCACTGAGGATTATTATGTTGCCAACAAATTGATGAAAGGCTTTGTGGGAACGGCGAATGTCGATACTAACTCACGCCTTTGTATGTCTTCGGCGGTTGCGGGTTATAAAAGGGCATTTGGTTCAGATTCGGTGCCTTGCTGTTATGAAGACTTAGAGCTGGCGGATCTGATTGTTATTACAGGTTCAAATACCGCATGGAACCATCCGATTTTGTTCCAGCGTATGAAAGCTGCGAAAAGCAAAAATCCTAACATGAAGGTAGTGGTTATTGATCCTCGCCGTACTGCTACCTGTGACATTGCTGATCTACATCTGCAGCTTAAGCCGGATTCTGATACATCTCTATTCACGGGTTTGTTGGCTTACCTGTCTAGTAATGGGCAGATTAATAGTGAATATGTTGATCTCTATACCGAAGGGTTTGAGGTCGCAGAGGCCAAAGCCTGTTCACTGTTTCCAGATATTGAATCAGTAGCAGCAGCTTGTGACCTTCTTCTATCTGATCTTCAAACTTTCTTTGATTGGTATTCAGAGACAGATAAAACGGTGAGCTTCTACTCCCAAGGGGTGAACCAGTCTGCCAGTGGTACCGATAACTCTAATGCGATTATTAACTGCCATTTGGCAACTGGGCGTATAGGCCGAGAAGGGGCAGGTCCTTTTTCTATTACAGGTCAGCCTAATGCTATGGGTGGACGTGAAGTAGGTGGGTTGGCTAACCAGCTTGCTGCGCATATGGAGCTAACTTCAGAAGAGTCTCTGGACCGGGTTAAGCGCTTCTGGAATGCGCCTAATATGGCTACGGAGGAAGGCTATAAAGCGGTGGATCTGTTTGAGGCGATTGAAGAGGGTAAAGTCAAAGCAGTCTGGATTATGGGAACCAACCCAGCGGTAAGTTTGCCAAACGCAGATCAGGTGGTACGTGCCCTGAAAAAATGCCCGTTAGTGGTGGTGTCTGATTGTATGGCGAATACAGATACACTGGATTTAGCTGATGTTTGTTTGCCTGCCACAGGTTGGAGTGAGAAAAACGGTACGGTTACAAACTCTGAACGTCGTATCTCAAGACAGCGCAGTTTGTTGCCGCCATCGGGTGAAGCAAAACCTGACTGGTGGATAATAAGTGAAGTTGCTAAGCGTATGGGTTACGGCGATGCTTTTAGTTATGAGCATCCCTATCAGATTTTTTCAGAGCATGCTGCCTTGTCTGGCTTTGAGAATAATGGCAGTCGTGATTTCGATATCAGTATGTTTCAGGATATCGATGAGAAATCCTATGATGAATTGAAACCTGTTCAATGGCCCGTGAATCAGGATGCTCCATACGGCACCGCGCGTATGTTTGCTGATGGAAAGTTCTTTACTCCGTCCGGAAAGGCGCGTTTTGTCAGCATTGATCCAAAGTTGCCTTTGCAGTTGCCTTCAGAAGATACACCATTTGTTATGAACACGGGACGAATCCGTGATCAGTGGCACACTATGGCAATGACCGGGCGAACCAGTCGACTGTTCCAACACCGTGATGAGCCATTTGTGGAGCTTAATAAAGCTGATGCATTTAAGCTGGGTGTTGAAGAGGGAGAGCTGGTTAAAGTCAGTAACTTCCAGGCGGAATACATTGGGCGTGCACGTGTGGTAGAAGATGATCAGCGCAGAGGTGAAATTTTTGTACCTATGCATTGGAATGGCCAGTTCAGCTCTAAAGCGCGTATGGGAGCACTGGTACAGCCCAAAGTTGATCCGCTTTCAGGTCAGCCTGAAGGTAAGCATGCGGTTGTAAAAATTGATCTGTTAAGACCAGCCTGGCAGGGATGGTTGATGTGTAAAGAAGCTTTAACTGAGGCTTTACCTGTTGAGTACTGGTCTAAAGTGCCTAAGGAAACGGCTTCCTTATATTACCTTGCCGATACTCAAGAGTTGGATGATGGCCTCAAATGGTGCCGTGAGCATCTGGGTGAGGTAGACATCTGGTTGGAAGATAAAGGTAGTAATAGTTTCAGGGCTGCTGGTTTAAATGGAGAGCAGCTAGAATGGGCTTTCTTTGTAATGCCTTATGGACAGATTCCATCGACTATGTGGATGGAAGAGATGTTTGCTGAAGCAGAACTATCTATAGATCAACGCCGTTACCTCCTGAGTGTGACTGGCTGCGAACTGGAAGATCCTGGAGAAATGATCTGCAGCTGTTATCAGGTCGGCAGTAATGCAATTGAAGATGCCATCAGCCAGGGGTGCAAATCAGTGGATGCACTGGGTGCTAAACTTAAATGCGGAACCAACTGTGGGTCCTGTATTCCAGAGTTGAACGGACTTTTAGCGAAGCAGTTGTAGTACAGAGGAAATAACAACTTAGAACCTTACTTTAACCTTACTTGGATCAAATAATGAACAGTGAAACTTCTGTAGTATGCCCTGTTTATTAAACTGAATAATGATAACCAGAAGAGAGGCCATGGTGCATTGTAGTTAATACATAGTACTGAGCTTCATCCAGAGTAGAGACGATTAGGGCGGGCATCAGTAGATGCCCTTTTTTTTGCCTGCTATTCTTAAGTGACACCTACACTAAGTTATGCGTGGGATGGACGGGCTAGTATCAAGGAGTAGAAGTGAGGAAAACGGTTGTACGTGCACTCTATTTGATTGCGGGGTTGCTTTGTGTCCTGATCGGTTTAATAGGGGTCATCTTGCCATTACTTCCAACCACCCCTTTCCTGTTGGTGGCCGCTTTTTGTTTTTCTCGAAGTTCTGAGCGATTACATCAGTACCTTTTGAATCATCCTATTTTTGGTGGCCTGATCCGTAACTGGGAGGATTATGGGGTCATCCCTTTAAAAGCGAAAGTCATTGCAACAACCATGATGTTGGTTATGGTAAGTTACCCGCTGTTTTTTAAGAGTTTTCATATAGGCCTTAAAATGATGGTAGTTGCTACCATTATTTTAGCCGTGAGCTATATTTGGACCCGTCCTTCCGTTCCCTTGTTGAAAAAAGGTTAATAGATGCAGGTTAAATTTTTCCAGCGTGCAGCGGTTATTCTGGCTTTTGTGTTTGCCAGCAGTTTAGTGTCCGCGCTTGAACTGAGCCCTGAAGAATCTGCGTACCTTGACTCAAGAGAAGAATTTCTAATCTGTGTTGATCCGGACTGGTTGCCATTTGAGGCTATTGAAGATGGCAAGCATATAGGTATAGCTGCAGACTATTTTGCTGAATTTTCACAGATACTTAATAAACGCTTCACCTTACTTGAGACGAAAAGCTGGACTGAGTCAGTGGAAACCGCTAAGGCAGGTAATTGTGACATCCTGACTATCCTGAATGAAACCCCAGAGCGACTTAAGTTTCTGAATTTTACTGAGCCTTATGTAACCACTTCTGTTGTGATTGTTAGTAAAGAGGATGTCTACGTTATCGATAGTTTATCGGCACTGGAGGGGAAGACACTTGCGGTTCCAGAAAACTATTTCTACGTGGAATATCTCCAGCGGGATTATCCAGATATTAATCTGGTTTATACCCAGAGTCAGAAAGAATCAATCAAAAAGGTATCCACAGGTCAGGTATTCGCCACCATAGGTACCCAGGTTACTTTGTTGCGTGATCTACAGCAGTTGGCAATCAGCAATGTCAAAGTCGCAAGCTTCACAGAATATAAAAGTGTTTTACGTGTTGGTGTAAAGAAGAGCGACATGCTGCTACATAGCATTATGTCTAAAGTGGTTAATGAAGTGCCTCGTGATATGGAGAATAAGATTCTGCAACGTTGGTACAGCGTGAAAGTTGAGCAGGATATTGATGCGACAGTGCTGTGGCAGATTATGGCTGCTTCTTTTGCCATATTTATTATTCTCTACCTACAAATACGAAATGCACGTAACTTTAATAAGGTGCTGCGTGAGAAAAATAAAGAACTTGAAAGGATAAGCCAAACGGATCATCTAACGGGGGTCTATAACAGGCTAAAAACCGATCAGGTAATTAAGAACGAAGTTTCCCGTGCGGAACGTTATGGAAGCTCGTTCAGTATTATGCTGTTTGATATTGATCACTTTAAACAGATTAATGACAGCAAAGGACATCAGGTAGGTGACGTGGCTCTGGTTCAATTATGTAACCTTGTGAAAAGTAATATTCGTGAGACCGACCTTCTAGGACGTTGGGGCGGTGAAGAGTTTATGTTGGTTTGTCCTGAGCTGTCTGCAGCCAAGGCTGGGCAACTAGCTGAAAAGCTTAGAGGATTAATAGAGAATCATAGTTTCCCACATGCTTTGCAGATTACTGTTAGCTTTGGTGTGGCTGAGTATCGTAATGGTGATAAACCTGATGAACTTCTAAGCCAAGCAGATAAGCTTCTTTACAAAGCTAAAGATGCTGGTCGGAACCGAGTAGCATTGAGTTAACAGTTCTTTTTATCAATATGCAGAATAGGCGGGTTTAAACTCATTTATTAAGCCTTACAGAAAGCCCTTTATCAGGGCTTTTTTACATTCTGCCTTCAAATAAATTCACCTTTTTTAGCTTTTTTCCTTGAAAGTTACTCATTAAAAAATTGATAAAATTTTACTAAAAACACGTTCTAAACAAGTGAACCCCGGTAAATACAAGGTGTTGGAGGGAAATTCAAACAAGGGTTAATTTTTTGTATAAAAACTAGATAAAATTTTAGTAAAAACAAACTTTTAAAAACGTCTAAGCCCACTAGGATTAAGGCATACAAGGTCATTCATAAACGAATCAAGGTTTGAATGGTCCAAACAGAAAGCAGTAATGAATAACGAAAGCGTGGGTGATGGTTATGAGCACTTCAGCGAATAACTCAGGACATAATCTCAAAGTGGCGATGCTCGATCCTACGGGTACATACGCCAGTTGGAGCCAGGATGTAGCGAAATCTGGATATCACTGGGATTTCGTAAGATTCGACACTCAAGAGAGTATGATGGCTCAGCTGGAACAGCAGGTATGCGATGTCGTTATTATTACTTGCTCTATGCGTGCCCAGAATGAACTAGATTTGATGGCTGATATTGCCAGTAAACAGCCTGGAGCAATTCGTATTTTTGTTGGTGCGGAATACTGGAACGCCAATCAGCGTGCTAAAGCTGCTGAGTTGGTACACCGGGTATATCCAAGTTCATCCAGTACAGAAGAGATGGGCGACATGATCGAGTATCTGGTAAAGATTATGCGTCTGTTAAACCGCTCATCTTTACAGGATTACGTTGCAAATGTTGGTTGCTTGCCTTCACCTCCGGCTATCTATCGTCAATTAAGTGAAGCGATTAAGTCAGAAGTCAGTGATCTAAGAGAAATTAGTGAGATTGTTGAACAGGACCCAGCAATAGTAGCTCAGATCATTAAGCAGGTGAATTCAGCCTTCTTTGGTTTTAATCGTGAGATCAGCAATCTGAAAGAAGCCATCTCTATGTTGGGTGTAAGAAACTTGCGCAGTCTGGCTTTGAGCAGTCAGCTACATTCCCAATTTGCAGAGGGTGAGGGTTGGAATCAATTTTCTTTTGAAATGGTTAATCAGCGTTCGTTGCTGGTGGCTCGATTAGCTCAGGCTATCAGTCGCCGGGCAGGGGCAAATAAAACTGTTCAGGATCAGGCTTTCCTCGCTGGGTTGCTACATGATCTGGGTATTATGATCATGGCATCGCATGATCCTGAACAGTATCGCAAGTTGCTGAGCTATGCGGTTAAGAAGCAGAAGCCAATCTATTTGGTAGAGAAAGCAGCGTTTGGTTTCTTTCATGGTGAAGTTGCAGGAGCGTTGTTAGCTCTATGGAATCTGCCACCACAGGTTGTTGAAGCAGTAATGTTGCACCACGTGCCACATCTATCTGCATGTAAAGAATTTTCTCCTTTAACTGCGGTTCATGTTGCGGATGCTATGCTGCCATCGGTCCCGGTTGAAGGTAAATGCGATCTGGCTAGTAGCTTATCGCTGCGTTACCTGGATCAAGTGGGCGTCATGGATGAAGTTCCGCAGTGGCGTATTGTCGCTAATGAATATCGTGTTCGCATGGTATCGAATCTATAGAGAGGATCTCTAACTCGCTGGAAAAAGAAAGAGAGCCAGGCCTTACAGGGAACATACGTTTGGGGTCTGTGACAGGTGGGGTCTGGCTAGCTTTTTCTTAATTCTTCTCTTCTCCATCTGGTTTCATTCTTTCACCCCTGTATAACCTGCTACAATCTCCGCATCGTTCTCCAGAGTGTTATCTGCAATTCCATGAGTAAAAGAACATCGAACAAGGGTAAATCAGGCCTTCATGTTCGTAACCCACATAATGGATCTTATGATTTTGAGAAATTGTGTCGGGTTTCACCTGAATTAAAAGC
This sequence comes from Neptuniibacter sp., assembly GCF_024231755.1. GTDB lineage: Bacteria > Pseudomonadota > Gammaproteobacteria > Pseudomonadales > Balneatricaceae > Neptuniibacter. Next base: position 654 of record NZ_JAAEQH010000162.1, on the reverse strand, counting down.
TTTCATTTATCAGGCTCCCAATGGCCGCGATTCAATTAAATTTTCAGATCCTGATGCGGTTAAAGCTCTCAATAAAGCATTGCTAAAAGCTTTCTATCAGATTGAGTTCTGGGATCTTCCAGCAGGTTATCTATGTCCACCGATTCCGGGACGGGCAGATTATATTCACCATCTGGCGGATCTGTTGGGTGATGCTAATGCAGGAGCAATTCCTCAAGGCGGTAATATCCGAGGGTTGGATATCGGTACGGGGGCGAGTGTGATCTATCCTATTCTGGGTAGTCGGAGTTATGGCTGGTCATTTATCGGTAGTGATATTGACCCGGTATCCATAGCAACTGCAGAGCAGATTTCTAAGTTCAATCCGGTTTTGAAAAAGAAGATCCGTTGTCGATTGCAGAAGTCACAGGATAATATATTTAAGGGAGTTATCCCGCAGGATGAGCGCTTTGATTTTACGCTTTGTAATCCTCCATTTCATGCCTCATTAGCAGAGGCGACAGCAGGTTCAAAACGCAAAGTGCGTAATCTTAGTAAAGCTTCAGGCAAGGAAATGCCGGAAAAGCTAGAGCTTAATTTCGCAGGGCAGGGCGCTGAACTTTGGTGCAAGGGTGGCGAGATCGCTTTTGTCAGAAAGATGATTAAAGAAAGTGC
>NZ_JAAEQH010000161.1 GCF_024231755.1 Neptuniibacter sp. | reverse complement strand
TCCAGACTTCCATATGGATCTACAAAACCACCTACGGTGAAATAGTCTGTATTGCCAGTTACGTTTGAGATGCCATTAGAATCTGAACCGACCGAACTACCGTCCAGATACAGTGTCCGCGTTGATCCATCGACCACAGCACAGATATGATGCCAATTACCATCATCGACTGATTGACCTATGGAATTCAGATAAGTATGGCTGCCATTATACGTAAGAAGATACACTTGGCCGGTGGGATTATTCACTCCCATCGAAAACAACGTCGAATGTGAGCTCGGGGTCAATCTTTTGAGGCTCATAACGTATTGAGCAGCACTGTTAGTAGTTTTCACCCAGCACGACATGGTCATGTTCTGCACATTCTCACCAATTATTGCGTTAGTAGCTGGACCTACTATAATATCGTCACTACCGTCGAAATCCGCCGAATAGGTATTAGTCCACGAGGCACCACCACCACCTGTAGAGGGAGCACCGAATTGAGTTACACTTCCGGTAGCTGTCCAGGTATACTGATAGCTAGTAGGCAATCGACGCAAATAAGTCGAAAATGGCGCGTCGCCATCATTGGAAGTAATAACCGCTGCACCACTGCGGGCTGTTACTACGGTGGTGCCACTCACTGCCAGATATGTCTCTACCGCTGATTGCACAGCCTCTTTTTCGAACTTGGCCGATTCGGATTTACCACTTCCAATCAGCCCGGTAAACGCACCTACCGCCACAGCTACCAGGATAGTCATGATGGCAATCACCACCAGTAACTCTCCAAGAGTGAATCCCTTTTCGTTTGGATTACCGATCTTCATCTCTTTCATCGAATTACCACACCATCTTTATCTTTCAATTTCTAAGTTAAAACTGTTACTAAGGTTTGTAATGAACACGCTTTTGAATTCTCCTAGATTCTCTAACGCTTTCGCATAGTCGATAACCCTTGAAGGACTTGAGGTTCCGCCAACCAGTGAAATGTGGTCAGCACCAACACTGATGGAAGTTAGCGAAGTCCCGGCAGGTAATGCATCAACAACAAGTTGCGTTGTATAGCCAAAACCTTCATTAACAGATGATACTGACTGGGCTTGCTCCCTCAAATTAGCAGCTTCTGCTCTGAAACTACTAATTGTATTTTCCACATTGTTTATAGAATTAGCAGCCCGATTTATTTCCTGAAGAGTATGATTCAGGTCATCCAACTTTGCCTGCAATCCCACAGTATGTGTACCGTTGTTATTTGCAATGTTATAAATCGGCAACAGCCCACCAATAAGTACCACCGGAATCAAACCAAGGAAAGCGTATTTAAATGGCACGGGCTGAGGTCGGTATTTGGCGGGTAACACGTCTGGCGAAATGTCATGGAATCTATCCGTTGACTTTCCGATGGTTCTACTGCCCGTCCTTCCT
>NZ_JAAEQH010000160.1 GCF_024231755.1 Neptuniibacter sp. | reverse complement strand
TGGTAGTAAGTTGTTTTTTCTTTGGTTGATGAGTTCACTCTGCTGAGTACCCTGCATCCTAATTCTTTTATCCTTTCGGTCCTCTATCTCTTGTTCTTTTTGACCCTCAGCATTAGCCCTTACTTGAGCTAACTGCATGTTAAAGTTAAACTCAGCCTGCATCAACTCTCTCTTAATTTCAGCTTCAGCTCTAAGTCTTTGTATTTCAAACTGAGACTTAGCTTGCTCTATGTTAACCTTTTCTTGTGTCAATGCCTGCTGTTTTTGAACCTCAGCAAATGCAGCCTTTTCAGCAGCCTCAGCATTAGCGTTGGCCTGAGCCTGAATGTTTTGTAACTGAGCCTGTCTATCTGCCTCAGCCTTCTTCTTTCTCTTCTGCTTCAGTACTTCGTTAGCAAGCTTTATATTCTGTATCTCTCGAATGTCTATAACATCCTCTATGTCGATGCCCCCAGACTTCAATGCAATCTGTATGTTTTGCTCAAGCTGCGCTTTTTCTTCATCCTCTGGCTCAAGCTCTAGGTATATACCAAAGTCATGTAGGTGTAACTTACTTATTTCTTGAAGCGTACCTACATTGTATGCACTTATAGCCTCCTGGAGTGAGTTATTTGTCAATGCAAACTCAATAGAATCCGCAATCCTTAGAGATATGTTTTCGCACGTTCTAGCGGCTAAATAAAGGCTAGACTGTAATATGTGTCGTGTCGCTACGTTTGATGCGTTAGCGGCAAGCTTTTGCAGCCCTACGAGTGTGTCCTCCATAGGTGCGCTACCGTCACGGGCCTCGTTAAGTCCTGTGACATCCCTAATCATTTGCAAGTAATACTGATAGGTGTTAATTAATGCCGATAACTTTGCCTGACCATTTGATGAACTTAGTTCTTGTATAGGAACCTTACCCCTATTCATGTCACCCTCCTGTGTCAGAGACCTACCAAGTATACTACCCGTTTGGAAGTACATGTTCAAAGCCTCTTGGGGATTATAACTTGTACCATTACCGAGGTCCACCTCAGCTAGTCCATCAATGTCTAAGTAAACCCCATCTGGAACTAACTTAGATATGACCTGCTGTATCTTTAAGTTTGTGATGTTTATCATATCAGCAAACCCAGTAATCTTACTTACCGTTGACTCTATCCTACCCTTGTACATTCTTGGGGCAGAGATAGCATAATTCATATTGACCTTTGTTGTGTCAGCGTATGGTCTTGTCATATTTTCCGACAGTCTCCAATCAATCATTTGGTCGTAACCAAGAATCTTAGCACCAGTGAACAACACCTCTATAGTCCTTGACACCTTCTTAAATGTGTCCGATGGTGGTGGGTCAAAAGAATCTGTCTTTTCTATAACCTTTTCTAAACCAACACCTGTTTGCTTTAGCTTAAACACCTGGTTCATATATGTCTTGTACTCAAAGTATAAAACCTGAACAGTATTCTCGTCATAGTCGTTCCAACCAACAACATAGTCGCTTCTGTTACCCATCTTGGATATTCTGTCCAACTCTTCCTCAGAGATTGATGGGTATTGCTTTTTAAGCTCTGGTATTGTTATAGACTTAACCTCACCAACATAGTAAATATCTTCAAAGTTTGGGTCCTCAGTGTAAGACCAAACCATTTTAGCTGGGTCGCAGTAGTCTACCACAACTCCTTCAGCCTTGTTCCAATCAGTTTTTACCGCAGCAATACCAAGAACTGTTAAG
>NZ_JAAEQH010000159.1 GCF_024231755.1 Neptuniibacter sp. | reverse complement strand
TTTGGTTTTCATTTCGGCCTGTGTTTTCCATGTGCCTCCATCGGATGTTCTTGTTCCGGCCCGACCGTAATCATAGAAGCAGGAATTGAACCCACCATAACCATCGTTCACGCCGCAGAATCCACCATACTCATCATTACCAACATCGATGGCCCCCACACAGTAGGCATGTTTTAATCCGATTGACCCACCCCCATCAATATATCCGATGAAGCCGCCGACTTTCGCGTTGTTGGCCCCTGACTGGCAGTATCCAATATCCGCGAATGCATAGCAGTTATCGAGTTCGGACGGGTCATCCGATACATACGCAACAAACCCCCCAGCCGAAATGAAATTAGCAGCGTTCGCAACAATAGTATTATTCACATGGGCAAAGCATTTGCTGATGCCGTTCCCAGATAATTGTGATGTGAATCCCCCGATTTTAGCAGAGTGGCTAAACTGACCTGTTGGCATAGTAATAGACCCGTTATAAGAACTATATGTAATCTCCTTGATTTCCGCTCCCCCTACTGTCCCAATCGCCCCACCTACAGAAGCCGTTGTACCCGCGTCCACAACATTTATATCCACGATAACTTTCAAATCCGTGGCCGTTCCCCTGTACTCCCCAACCGCTCCCCCCACCACGATAGAATGCGCACCACTTCCCGTTGACTCGATGGTGCCTTGCACCACAACATCTGATATTGTTGCATTAGGGTGCGAACTAGAAGCGAGTATCCCGCACTTGAGATTCCCGTCTCTTTCCATCTCCGCACTTTTTATAATGAGATTGGAAACGCTTGCTGGTCGATCTACTACAGCCATTAGGGTGGTGGCCCTCCTCCATCATAATAAGCCAGTTGGCTAAATATCCCTAAAACTTGCTGATAAGATGAGTATATCCCTTCTATTGTATATCCCTTCCCGCCGAGATGCCCCCACCAGTAAGACTCCCCAGAGCTAGAAATCGGCTTAAACCCTAGCCCACCATTCCAATATCTAGTATCCGTAGCATCGATATCATTACCAAGTTCGTAGTACAGCCCCCCAGCATCACCATCCAGAGATTGCAAATCGTAAATAGTGGTGATGATATACGGGTCGTTAGATGTACCACTTCCGTTCATGAGAACACCCCACCATCTATGAACAGTGTTTGTACTTGTGCCTTTTCATCCTCAGTTATCGTACCTGTATTGTAATCTACTACGGCTGCATGGTACTCCGTTTTACTAATAAAACCATCACCATCAGTGTCATACGTCCACGGATCAAATGTGTCCGCCATCAAGACCCAAACCTTATCAATGTTGATCGATACTTTATCCGCGCTCGTTCTACCCAGCACTCGTCCATATTCGCCCGCTGATGGTATTGATAGGGACATCTTACCATTATACCCCAAATAGATAGGTTTCTGCTCAATACCACAACCCTCAGAGCCGGGAGTCAAGCCCGCACTCATATCATATTCAACCTCGCCACGAAGCACAGCCCGTGCCATTTCCCCTGCACCAGCCGCTTCAACCACCACTACCAAGTCCCCATTGATTTTACTTTCCGTCCGGTTATCAGCCAGCCCCCAATATCTGTTGGGTTCACCGTGGTCATTACCAGCCCAATCATCACTGCAATTAGTAGCCCCTTGGTCGTATGC
>NZ_JAAEQH010000158.1 GCF_024231755.1 Neptuniibacter sp. | reverse complement strand
GTTCAAAACCGCCTTAATTTGCGGCCTCCCTAAGCAAGGACGGCGAATTCTACAGACATATAAAATCAGGTCAACCGCTATCGGTAAAAAAACTGAAAAAAACTGAAAAAAAGGCAAAACTGACCAAATAGCGCACAAACACTGATTAAAGAACAAACAACCGCGCTTAAAACTTAAACAACAAGCAGAAAACAGGTACAAAAAAGGCGTCTAACGACGCCTTTTTATCTTTCTGCCTCCAACAAGCTCTCACTCAGGAGAAATGCTGGATATCTACTTGTTGTATTCCATCTTGCAAACACGGATAGAGCATAAGGTAACCAAAGGCTACTTATTGTTATCCTCTTCTTCCTGCATTGCCTCTTCAAATTCATCTTCCAGCTCATCATCTTCATCCGTCTTCTTGACAAAGATAACACCCAGAATGATACCGATTTCAAAGAGCAGCCACATAGGCACAGCCAAAAGGCTTTGGGAAATAACATCAGGTGGTGTTAACAACATACCCAGTACGAAGCACCCCACTATAACGTAAGCACGTTTATTACGGAGACCTTCCACCGTAGCTGCGCCTGACCAGATCAGAAGCAGTGTTGCTATAGGAATCTCAAAAACGATGCCGAAGGCAAAAAACAGCTTCAGTACAAAATTCAGGTAGCTGCTGATATCGGTCATTACCGCTACATTTTCAGGGCCAACGCTAGTAAAGAATCCGAAGATCAGCGGAAAGACAACAAAGTAAGCAAAAGCAACACCCGCATAGAACAGGAATATACTGGAGATCAGTAGCGGAATGGCTAAACGTTTTTCGTGTTTATACAAGCCAGGAGCTATAAAACCCCAGACCTGATTAAGGATAAATGGCATAGCCGCAAAAATAGCGGCAACCAACGTTAACTTAAATGGCGCAAAGAAAGGCGACGTAACATCCGTCGCTATCATACTGGTGCCTTCAGGCAACAACGCGGTCAGAGGTGCTGACAGATAGGTATATAGGTCATTCGCGAAATAGAACAGACCAAGAAAGATAACCAGAATAATGAGCAAGATGTGCATTAATCTCTGGCGTAGTTCGACCAGATGACTGATCAGTGGCTGCACCTGATCCTGTTCAGGTATATCCTGACGATTATCACTCATTATTTTTCAGCCGTACCCTGATCTTTTTCTTTATTACTTATCTGTTCACCTTCTGCAGATTCAGAAGGGCCCGAGGTATTTGTAGCCTGTTTCTGTAGTTCTTCGGCAGAGGATACTTTTGCTGCCATCGGCGATTCTTCATCAAGAACATTACTGAACGGCTTACTCATTTCGCTCAGCTCTTTCTCTAACTCTTCTTTCTGGATTGCAGTCGTACGCTTCATCTCTTCAATGCGCAACTCTTCGCTGATCTCAGACTGAATAGAGGTTACTGTTCTTCGAATGCGACCCACCCATAGCCCCAGCGTTTTAACAGCCGTAGGTAATTTATCCGGACCAAGAACCACAAGAGCTACTACAGCCACTATGAGCAGCTCGGCAAAACCGATATCGAACATTAAAGCAGCCTGTTACTTATCAGACTTCTGCTCATCTTTTACATCTGCTTTTTTCGCATCCGTAAAATCAGCATCTTCTTCCTGTTTCAGCTGCTTAGTACCAGCTTCTTCTTTCTCATCTTTGCCATCATCGTTCATAGCTTTTTTAAAGCCTTTAACGGCACCGCCCAGATCACCACCGATATTTTTAAACTTCTTGGTGCCAAAAATCAGAATGATGATGACCAGAACAATCAACAGTTGCCAGATACTGATACCACCTAAACCCATTTTTATTCTCCGTTCTTACATAGCTGGCAACTGTCCGCCACCTAATATATGAAAATGCATGTGATATACCTCCTGGCGACCACCTTTACCCGTATTAGTAATGGTTCTGAAGCCATCCAGCAGGCCTTGTTCTTTTGCTATCTTTGGAAGGGACATCATTAGATGAGCTATCAACTCACTGTCACCCTCGTCAAGAGCATTTAAATTCCTTATATGTTTGCGCGGAATCACCAAAAGGTGAACCGGTGCTTTAGGCGCATGATCCTTAAACGCCACTATATATTCATCCTGATAGACGATTTCTGCTTTGAGCTCACCCGCTGCAATTTTGCAGAAAACGCATCCAGACATATTTAACCTTTATTCCGTGACGCTTTCTCTTCAAGACCGGAAAGATCAAAACGACGCGCTAACTCATCCAACACAACCTGCGGCTTTTCGCCCAAATGAGACAGCGCTACCAAACTATGGAACCAGAGATCCGCAGTTTCGTAAATAACATCTTTGTTATCACCACTGCCCTCTGCATCCTTAGCGGCGAGTATGGTCTCGGTTGCTTCCTCACCCACCTTTTCCAGAATTTTATTCAATCCTTTAGCGTGCAAACTGGAGACATAGGAGCTATCAGGCGATGCACTCTTCCGCTGTTCAAGAACTTCACCTAATTGAGTTAAAACATCACTCATTCTTATCTCTCACTTTAGTTAACACGAATCGACGTTGGGGGAAGCATACCCGAACAACCCAGTCACGACCATCCCCTCCAAAAGGAGCAGTCGCTATGGGATCATGACTTTTTAAAGATTAACAACAAACCCAGGCCTGCTAACACCCAACTAGTGCTTGGAAGGTCACAGAGCCACTCTAGCAGCTCCTGATTACCGACAAACAGCGCGGCAACAATAAGCCCTAAACCAAGATAGTTCTTTCCTTTACTACGAGCATCCAGTTCCGCTCGAGCCCTCTCATAAGCACGGATATCACGTTGACGTGCGTTATCAAGATTACGCACCTGATTTAACGCATCAAAGATCAGCTGCGGCATATGTGGCATTTTTTCTAACCAATCCGGTGCCTGCTGTTTAATAGAGCGGTAAACCCCTTTCGGCCCCATACGCTCTTTCATCCAATCCTCAAGGAAAGGTTTAGCCGTTTTCCATAGATCCAGGTCAGGATAGAGCTGGCGCCCTAACCCTTCTATATTGAGGAGTGTTTTTTGCAACAATACTAACTGCGGCTGAACTTCCATATTAAAGCGTCTAGCAGTCTGGAATAGTCCTAATAGAACCTGACCAAAAGAGATCTCTTTTAGAGGTTTCTCAAATATTGGTTCGCAGACACTACGAATGGCAGTTTCAAATGCATCTACATTGGTATCAGCCGGTACCCATCCTGAGTCAACATGCAGCTGCGCCACCATTCGGTAGTCACGTTTGAAAAAGGCCAGGAAGTTGCGCGCCAGGTAGCTTTGATCTTCGGGGGTAAGCGAGCCAATAATGCCGAAATCTACCGCTATATACTGAGGGGAGTGAGGGTTATTACGCGATACAAAAATATTGCCTGGATGCATATCCGCATGGAAAAAGCTGTCTCGGAATACCTGGGTAAAGAAGATCTCCACACCACGTTCAGCCAGTAGCTGCATATTGGTATTTTGATCTAAAAGCTGCTCAACCTCGGCAACTGGAATACCGTGTATACGCTCCATTACCAATACATTGGTACGCGTGTAATCCCAGAAGATTTCAGGAATATAGAGGATCTCACTATTTTCAAAGTTACGACGCAGCTGCGAGCCATTAGCCGCCTCTTTACGTAGATCCAGTTCATCGAAGATAGTCTGCTCATACTCAGCAACCACCTCAACCGGGCGTAAGCGACGCCCTTCCTGCCAAACGGTATGAACCAGTCGCGCCAGCGTAAACAAAAGATCCACATCTTTACGGATCGTTTTTCCGATTCCTGGGCGAATCACCTTCACAACTACTTCTCGACCATCGAACATGGTCGCTTTGTGAACCTGAGCAACCGAAGCGGAAGCCATTGGCTCTACTTCAAATTCAGAGAACAACTCCGATACCGGTTTTTCCAAAGCTTTTTCAATCAAAAGCTGAGCCTGCTCACCAGAAAACGGCGGCACCCGATCCTGAAGTTTCTTTAACTCTTCTGCAAAATCATCAGGAAGAAGGTCGCGACGCGTGGATAACATCTGACCAAACTTAACAAAAACAGGTCCTAACGCCTCAAGAGCTAAACGAACTCTTTCAGCCTCAGGTTTTGATGCAGGAATAAAAAAACGCCACGGCAGTAGCCAGAACAGCAGCCTGACATACCACGGAAGGGATAAACTCAGGAAAAGCGTATCAAGACGATAGCGGGCAAAGACCTGAACAATTTTCAGGATACGTGAAAGACGTTTCACTTCGGGGAAGCCTTGTTACATAAATAGTTTGATTAAAGCGCGTATTCTACTACATAGCCCAACTCAAAACCCAACTACAGTGTACAGACTCTGTTACGACCATCTTCTTTGGCCTTGTATAGCGCCTGGTCAGCCCGAGCAAACACATCATCGATTGAGTCGCCCTCTACGATCTCAGCAACACCAAATGACATAGTGATACCAACGGGCTTACCATGGAAATTAAAGGGACTACCGGCCAAAGACTCGCGCAGCTTATCCATCGCCTGCGCTGCTTCTTCAGCGCCAGTTGATGGCAAGATGATAACAAACTCCTCTCCACCATAACGCGCCACAAAGTCAGTAACCCGAATGTTCTTGGTGATTACCTTAGCAACAAGACGCAAAACCTTGTCACCGGCAAGATGGCCATAGTTGTCATTGATTCTCTTAAACAGATCAAGATCCGCAACAACAACTGCAAATGAAGTACGGTAACGAGACCAACGCTCATATTCCTGAGCCATATGTTCATCATATGCAGCTCGGTTCGGCAGGCCTGTCAGAGGATCTGTGCGGGCACGCAGACGCTCCTCTTCCATATGAGCTTTAACTTTGCGTGTTTCTAGCTCCATCTCTTCAACTTTACCGATCAGATCTTCATAACGTCCTTGCAGACGAATCTCCCGCTCTTCCTCTTTTCTTTTGAAGCTATCCATGGCTTTAACCAAGCCAGATAACTGAAGAGAAACCGCCTTTTTCAGATCAGTAATGTCATGGGTATTCTTTACTGTGTGATGTAGTTTCTTAACATCACTACGCACCTGCATATCCAGATCACGCTGATTTTTTCCTATCTCTTCCTGCTCTTGTTTACTATCAACCACAAAAGTTTGCACTTCTGTCAGTCGAGAGCTCAGTTCAATGAGATAGTTTTCGAAATCTTCACTGGTATTACTGGTCGATTTGATAACAAGCTGTACGACCTGATGAACCACTTCCGGTAGATGAGGTAACTCAAAGCCTGTTTCAATCCGTTTTACCAACTCACGAGCATTCGGCGCGGCATCTTTTGGCACATAGAGGCCACTGATCAGCTCAAGAAGTTCTGCTCCAACCCGCTTCAGAAGCAAGCGAACTTCTTCTCCTAGAGCATCCGTAGAAGCGGTCGCATCAAGAGAGAAATCACTATCAGAAATTGCAGGAGAGCCAGATGGGTCCGATTCAATATGGCTCTGCATCTCTATCAAATCACCGAGCAACGCTGGAAGTTCATACAACTTCTCTTCTATTTCGTTACTACGCTTTTCCAGAGAATCTAGAATATTCTGTGAGCCACTGTTCTCCACCTGGGTACGCAACATGCGAATCCATTTAAGTAGTGCAAAAACCGTCTGCTTAGCCTGTTTACTACGCTGCTCTTCACGCCCACGGACATGGTCTTCAACTTGCCTTCCAAGCTTTCTCAAGAAACCAATATGCTCTCCACAAGGCTCTTGCAGTAGAGGTTTAAGGGTAGCTATAGCAGAATCAAGCTGAGGGCTATCACCTTGCAGGGCTACTGACATATAACTTGTGAGCTGACGTAACTCAGTCTCCACATCAGCAGTCTTCTGCTCGAGCTGTTCCATCTCAACAGAAAGTTCTCTGTATTTATTCTTCCAGTCAGCCTGTTGTTCTGCCAAACCAAGTCCTCAGTGCACTACTAAATCTTAATAAGGTAGGTAAAGGTTCATGTTAGTCCAACTCGGCAAATCACACTAGGCCTGAAATCGGCTGGACATAAAAAAACGCCCAAAAAATGGACGTTTTTTATTACATATCAATTTATTTTCCGGTAGAGCGTTCTTTCTCAACCAGGAAATTAACTACATCCAGCATTTTGTGTTGACCACCTGCCATTTTTGCAGTGATACGGTACTTACCATTCACAACCATGGATGGAACACCATCAACACCATAACCACGCATTTTGGAATCCCCTTGCTTCAGCTTCATATTTACCGCAAAAGAATCATACATCTTCTCAAATTTGGCACTGTCCACGCCCAGGTTGGCATAGAAGTCAGAGAAATCCGCTTTACCTCGCAGACGGCGGCGCTCTACATGCACAGCATTGAAAGTTGCTTCGTGGGTCTTATCTAATGTTTTATTTAGTTCAGAAGCGTAATAAGCACGCGCCATAGGCTCCCAACTACGGCCAAATACAACCGGGATGCGAACAAAATTTACATCTTCAGCCTTTTCGCCTTCCCACTTTTTAATATATGGTTCAAAACTATTACAGTGCGGGCATGGGTATCCAAACAGTTCAACCACCTCAACCTTGCTCTGATCAAAAGTGCGTACAGGTGTACTAATTTTTACGTAATGCACACCTTCTCTATATTCCTCTGCCTGCGCCGTAAATGGCAACAGCAGGGCAATAAGCATCAAACCCAGCTTTTTCATTCTCTATAACTCCCAACACTAAAAGACTGCAAATAGACCTTTTTCAAAACCACAAGTTCCATTTACCCACAAAACACACCTACAAAAAAGGCAGCCTAAGCTGCCTTTTTCGAACCAGAGCTGAACTTACTTGCTCAGACCCTGAATGTAGCTTGATACTGCTTTGATTTCAGCATCGCTCAGTTTAGCCGCAATGTCCTGCATCATTTTCTGAGGATCATTGTTACGCTCACCGTTGCGGAACGCTTTCAGCTGCTTTTCAGTGTAAGCAGCGTGCTGACCACCGATACCTGGGAAACCAGCCTGAGCATTACCTTCACCAGTTGGCGCGTGACAAGCTGTACAAGCAGCTACGCCTTTACC
>NZ_JAAEQH010000157.1 GCF_024231755.1 Neptuniibacter sp. | reverse complement strand
TCCTGCAACGCCCGGCAATTGGTGGATAGTTCAGCGTAATCAATATCTTTTTCTGACATCAAGGCAACTCTGTAAAAATGAAATATACTTAGAAATATTAAGGGATATTAGTACCTGCCGATACACAAGTTATGAAGGTACATACGAAGTAGGCTGTTGTCATGGATAATCAGCAAAATTATATCCACCACCCAGATGAGTTCCCGATTAAACTCACCCCTCGGGAATGTGAAAACCTTTTATCTAAATCTCACCCTGCGCTAAAACTGGTGTGTCATTCCAATACTCAATTTATTTGCGGTGATGTGATTGGCATCGAGGTACCCGGTGTAGGCCCTGATCTTGAGGTCACCGGTGTTATCGACTGGTGTTCAACTTCAGACAAGGGTTATGAGTTAGGTATCACCTTTGCCAATCAAGATGCACTGATGCGAATACGCATGTTGGAGCAACTCTGTTATATCCAACGCTATCGCAAGCACGTTTTAAGCATAGAAGGCAGAGATCTTTCAGAGCAGGATGCAGCATTAGAGTGGATAGATAAATACGCAAACCTGTTTCCTAAGGCGAAATAGCGCTAAAGGGTTAGCACTCGCACCTAGCCCTGATCAATAAGGCCTCCCTCTCTCTCTAGAAGCAGGTATAATGCTTCTTTTTCCCATGGCTATGGAATAAACCAAGATGCAACAGAAAACCGTTACCGCTGCCGGTATTGAGATCGCCAACGACAAACCTATGGTGCTTTTTGGCGGCATGAATGTACTTGAGTCCCGTGACTTAGCAATGAAGATTGCTGAACATTATGTGGAAGTTACGGAAAAGCTTGGCATTCCCTACGTTTTCAAAGCATCCTTTGATAAAGCTAACCGTTCCTCGTTGAACTCTTTCCGTGGCCCGGGTCTGGATGAAGGCCTGAAAATTCTGCAGGAGATTAAAGATACTTTTAAAGTCCCTTTGATCACTGATGTACACGAGCCGTTTCAAGCAGCACCAACTGCCGAAGTATGTGACATCATCCAGCTACCAGCCTTCCTATCTCGCCAGACTGATTTGGTTGAGGCGATGGCGAAAACAGATGCAGTCATTAACATCAAAAAAGCTCAGTTTCTCGCACCACAAGAGATGAAACATATTCTGCACAAATGTGAAGAAGCGGGTAATGATCGCTTGATCCTGTGCGAACGCGGCTCCTGCTACGGTTACAACAATCTGATCGTGGATATGCTCGGCTTCTCAATTATGAAAGAGTTTGGTTACCCGATCATGTTTGATGCAACCCACGCTCTACAGATGCCCGGAGGACGAGCTGACTCTGCCGGTGGCCGCAGAGCTCTAGCAGCGCAGCTATCCCGTGCAGGTTTATCTCAGGGTATTGCGGGCCTGTTCCTCGAAGCCCACCCAAATCCGGAACAAGCTAAATGCGATGGGCCATGCGCACTGCCTCTTCACACTCTGGAGGCATACTTATCGCAAATGAAAGCGGTAGATGAACTGGTAAAAAGCTTCCCTGATCTGGATACATCCTGCTAGTAACTTATCAAGGGGACAGGCTTAAACCCGATATAGACAGGGGACAGACTTAAGTCTGCCCCCAAAATCTTAAAACATATAAAAATCAGCAAATTAAAGGCTGACTTCCACCATAAGCCTTGTCTATGATAGAAAGATAAGAAAAACATAGGCTGGCAACCATGAGTGACTCTCCAGACTCTTTATATGAGGCGTTACAGGAAGAAACGATCCTGGGCCCGGAGCATCATCGCTTTAAGCTGATTAAGCAAAGCTCGACTCACCCTCTGGGCCAGCTCTGGCAAGCAGAGGACCTTAGTGTTACCGGAAACCCTCTTGTCACTCTTCTGATCCTGAGTCCAAACCTGCTTAAACAGGGGAATTTTGCTGAAGGGATTAAAAAGCACGCTTCACTCAGCAAACAAATTCAGAATAAACATATTGCCGAATGTTACGGCTTTTTCACCGAAAAAAGCCGTCTGCTTTTCCTCTCCTACGAAAAGCTGGATGGTCTGACACTTCAGTCCATGTTGCAAAAAGGCAGCCAGTTAAAACCTGCTCAGCAGATGGGTTTGATTAAGCAGATCGCCTACGCTATCGATATCGGCTACCAGAAGTTACATACACCCCATGCAAGCCTTGAACCGGCTTCAATCTTTATAAATCGCAAAGGTGGCGTAAAACTTACCCTTTTCTCCCTGCGGGAAACGCTGGAATCAGTAACCAGCCTGCTATCTGAACCGTTTCACTACAAGCAGTATCAGTCACCGGAAGCCTTCCATCCAGGAAAGCTGACGCGTAAAACCGATGTTTACTCCTTTGCCTGCATTCTCTATGAGTTGATGACCGGCAAAGCCCCCTTCTCTTTAGATGACAGTGAAGCTGACCGTGTTCGCCGTGAACTTTCGCAACCCGCCGGGTTGGACGATGAGCAATGGGCTGAGCTGCAAAAAGCTTTATCTACCAATCTGGATGACCGGTTTCCGAACTGTACTGAACTGGTAAAAGCTCTGTTCCCACCTGAAAAGGAAGAGGACTCCAAAGAAGCCGAGAAAGCGGAAAGCAGTGCAGAACAAGAAGCTGATAAGAAGAACGCTGGAGTTGCTGATGAATCCGCAGCAGATACCGGTGATTCTGAAGAGGAAGGCAAACGCTCTCTTAAAGATAAACTGCCATCACTAAAGATAAAACTACCGAGCCTACCCAAATACGTCACCTATTCACTGGCGGGCATTACTCTGTTTGCTTCTGGTTACCTACTAGGCTGGTTCGTATCTGACTTTATCAACTTCAAGGAAAAAGATTTCCAGGCCCTGCAGATCAAGAAACAACAGGAAGCCCTGCAACAAATGTTCAGTTCCATACAGGCACAACAGGAGCTGCAGGAAAAGCTAGAACAAGAAGCCAAAGCTAAAGATACGGATATTGAAATTCTGAAAAGTGATTTAGCTGTTGCCAGGATGTTGGCTAAAGGGGCTGAACCGGAAGATCCTGGTAATCAGATTTTTAAAGACCAAATAGACTCCCGAAACTTCGGTCCTGAAATGGTTCTGCTACCTTCAGGCGAGTTCCGCATGGGTGATCAAAGTGGCTTAGGTGATGATAACGAGAAACCCGTGCATATCGTGCATATCGATGAACCCTTTGCAATCTCCCGCTTTGAGGTCACTTTTGCCGAGTATGACCTGTTTGCCAAATCAACCAACCGCCCACTCCCGGATGACGAAGGCTGGGGGCGTGGAAACCAACCAGTTATCAATGTTAGTTGGCGAGATGCCTGGGCCTATACCGAATGGCTGGCAGATCAGACAGGGCAACCTTACCGCCTGCCTTCTGAGGCAGAGTGGGAATATGCTGCCCGCGCTGGCAACCTGACCACCTATTGGTGGGGCGACAATATGCAATTCAATATGGCGGCATGTGCAGATTGCGGTAGTACCTGGGATGGCAAACGTGCGGCTCCTGTCGGCACATTCCCGGCTAATAGCTGGGGTCTACATGACATGACTGGCAACGTTGATGAGTGGGTCGCAGACTGTTATGAGGACAACTACGACCTGGCACCAATTGATGGCTCCGCCTACCGTAAACGTGTCTGTAAAGACCGGGTTATGCGTGGCGGTTCCTGGTTTGAAATCAGCCGTCTGATCCGACCTGCCAGCCGCTACCGTCATCCGGTTGATTCAAAACGCAACAGCTGGGGATTCAGGGTAGCGGTGGATATCAATAAGTAGCAATCTACTTAAGGCAGGATTCAGCACATCCATGATGAACTGGAGGCTAAAAGCATACTCCATGTACTTAAACTAATGTCAGGTATACAGATCATGCAGATCGGTAAAATCAGCTTAGCTATTCTCCTGGTTACCAGTTCTACGCTCGCCTTCTCCAGCACACTCCAGATCGGTTCGGATAAACGGGAATCCGTTGCCCTAACCCTATACAACCAGAATCTGGGACTAGTGCGTGAAACCCGTAAACTCCCTCCCCTACAAACGGGGCAAAAGATCACACTGGCAGATGTCAGCCAACAGCTTCAGGTAGAAAGCCTACGAATTAGCAATGCAGGGAAGATCCTAGAGCAAAACCTGAATACCAACCTGCTTAGCCAACATAATCTTCTTCAACATTACATTGGTAAAAGACTTCAACTGGCCCGCCTAAACCCGGCAACAGGCCAGGAGCTGATTAGCACAGTAGAACTACTCAGCGTTGATGGTAACCGCGCTCTGGTAAAACGAGACAAACGATTTGAAACCATCCCTCTGAATAACCAATGGCGTTTTATTTTTCCATCTCTGCCAGAACAGTTACTCTCCAAACCGAGTTTAAGTTTTCGTAGTTCCGGCACGTCCAAATCAAAAACGGCCCAGATCAGTTATCTGACCGGAGGTTTGAACTGGAACATGGACTACGTCCTAACGCTGGATGAAACAGGTGAGAGAGTTTCACTGGATGGACTTGCTAGCCTCTCTAATAAAACTGGAACTGATTATAAGAACGCCCAGATCAGCCTTCTCGCAGGAGAGTTGTACCAGCCACACAACCGCTATCAGGAACGCAAGCAAGGTATGGAAATGATGCGAGCAATGTCTGCTGATATGGCGACTTCTCCCTCTCGGGAACAGCTACAGGACTTCCATCTATACACCCTGCCTCGCGCAACCGATCTTCTTAACGGCCAACTGAAACAAGTATCCCTGCTTTCTTCAACGGGTGTCAGCGTCAAACGCGGATACGCATACCAATTCCTGGTTTATCCAACCCTGGAACGTAATCAACATCGAGTTAAACCTGAGCTGACCGTTAAGTTTAAGAATACAGCTGGCAATAAACTGGGCATGCCTCTTCCCGCAGGGAACCTGAGAACCTTCAGCCCAGACAATCAAGGAAATCTGCAGTTTATCGGTGGAGCAAATATCAATCACACCGGCAAAGGGGATGAGGTCAACGTCAAACTTGGCAAGGCGTTTGATATCTCAATCCATCGCCGCCAGACAGACTTCAGTAAAACCTTTAATGGCTTCATGGTTGAGCAGGAGCTGCGCATTAGTAACAGCCAGAATAAGGCAAAAGAGATCACCATGACGGCTAACTTTCCGCTGCAATGGGAGATGAAACAAAGTAGTCATCCACACAAGAAAGTACAAGGCGGCAGTGCAGAGTGGCAGATTAAAGTGCCCGCTAACGGAGAAGCGGTGCTGAAGTTCAAAGTTCAGATGCAGAAGCGCTGATACTAAATGCCAGACAACTCTTTAGAACATTGCGCCGGATGTGGCCTGCCTGATAGTTTCTGCTGTTGCGAGCAGGTCACACAACATCAAAGCCAGTTACAGATCGCGCTGCTCCTCCATGAAAATGAACCCCAGCGTCCAACCACGACCAGTAAAATAATTCAGAAGGTATTGCCTGAAACCGAGACCTATATCTGGCAACGAAAAGAACCGCCTCAGCAGCTGATTGAAAAAAT
>NZ_JAAEQH010000156.1 GCF_024231755.1 Neptuniibacter sp. | reverse complement strand
GACACCCTACAGGCCAAATTCTCCGATGCAGGTGATATCAGCGCAGATATCCTGGAATTCCTTGGAGGCGCCTATGAGCAACACTGGATCACCCTGTAACGCTCAGCCTCAGCTTCCTGTAGTTGAGGTAAAAACTGAAGCTGACCAAAAAGCAGATAAAAAGCACGGCAAGCCCTTATGGTTGCTTGCCGAGCTAACCTATAAATGTCCTTTGCAGTGTCCCTACTGCTCTAATCCTCTTGATTTTGCCGACTTCGGTGGTGAATTGACCACTCAGCAATGGCTTGATGTGTTTGAGCAGGGGAGAGAGCTGGGTGCCGTACAGCTCGGTTTTTCCGGCGGTGAACCGCTGGTCCGTCAGGATCTGATTGAGCTGATCGGTGGTGCCAATGAGATGGGTTACTACACTAACCTGATCACTTCCGGGGTAGGCCTTAACGAGCGTAAAATGGCTGAGTTCCATAGCGCGGGTCTGGAGCATATTCAGGTCAGTTTTCAGGCCAGTGATGAATCGGTCAACAATATGTTGGCGGGTTCTAAAAAAGCCTTTGAGCAGAAACTGAAAATGGCGCGTGAGGTGAAAGCCCAGGGTTACCCGATGGTGCTTAACTTCGTGACTCATCGTCATAACATTGATCGAATTGATCGTATTATCGAGCTCTGTGTAGAGCTGGAAGCAGACTATGTAGAGCTGGCAACCTGTCAGTACTATGGTTGGGCGTATGAGAACGTTAAGCAGTTACTGCCAACCCAGGCACAGCTGGAGCGTGCTGAACGCATTACCAATGAATACCGTGAGAAGCTGGCGGCGGAAGGTAATCCGATCAAGCTGATCTTTGTTACTCCGGATTATTATGAAGAGCGTCCTAAAGGCTGCATGAATGGCTGGGGGCAGGTGTTTCTCACTGTCACTCCAGATGGTAAGGCGCTACCTTGTCATAGTGCACGTATGCTGCCAATTGAATTTCCGAATGTGAAAGAGATGTCACTGCAGCAGATCTGGGATGAAAGTCCGGGTTTTAACTACTTCCGTGGCGATGATTGGATGAAAGAGCCTTGTCGTAGCTGTGATGAGAAAGATAAGGACTTTGGTGGCTGTCACTGTCAGGCATATATGATGACGGGTGATATGCATAATGCAGATCCTGTTTGTGGAAAATCCCCGCATCACGACAAGATCCTAGCTGCACGTCAAGAAGCGGAATCGGTTGTAAATAACCCGGATGAGTTTACTTATCGTAATGAGAGAAATTCAAAGGTATTTGCTCGCGGTGGCTGATGTGACCTCTTGTATATTTGGTGTTTAAAAAAGAATAATAGGGATCAATTTGATCCCTTTTTTATTGGTTGTTTATGACAAATACAAAACCAGGTTTCTGGAGATCTAATCTCTCTGAAGAGCAGGCGATTAGTGCTT
>NZ_JAAEQH010000155.1 GCF_024231755.1 Neptuniibacter sp. | reverse complement strand
GCAGGGTATAGGTAAATATGTCGTCGAGGCTTTCACCTGCAGCAAGGGCATTAACATCGATGTTAGCGTTATCCAGGGTATAGGTGTAATCGCCGTTGCTTTGAATATTCAGCGTACCGTAGCTGCCGCTGAGCTCTGTGCCTATAGTGCTGGCATCAACTAAGTCGGCATCCGTATCACCTACCGCCAGACCGGCTACCACACTTGGGGTGTCGTAACTGAGCTGATCGGCACCCTCTGAATCAGTAATGGCGTTACCTGTGACTATGTCTGACGCAGGCTTCTCTTCAATGCTGTTGCTATCAGCCACGGCAATTGAAGCGCTATCTTCAATCAGGATATCCAGGGTAGCTGTTGTGGCACGGGCATTACTGTCAGTGACGGTAATGCTGATACTGTCTATTGCGTCACCTTCGCTATGGTCGATAGGCGTAGCGCTCGAGCTGATATAGTTGTACTGCACCTCACCGGTTGAATCGTCATAGTCGGTAACGGTCAGGGTGCCTCTTGTGGTGGTGACCGCGATAGGAGTTGTGCTCGCGGCGAGTAGTTCTGCTGCAGTAATTGCGGTGCTTTCGATAGTGAGTAGAGTAAGCCCATCAGCGGCTTCGATGGTAAAGCTCGCAGCGCTGATCTCCACCCCTTCCTGCGTGGTGATATCACCGTCAGCTGTATCGTTACTGTCGGTAATGGTGATAACCGGTTCATCGACACCGTTAACGGTAATGGTGATCAAGGCACTACTCAGACTACCGTCTGAGTCTTGCAGAGTGTAGGTAAAAATATCGTCGAGGCTTTCACCTTCTGCTAGAGCACTAACATCACTGTTAGTGTTATCTAACGTATAGGTGTAATCACCGTTGCTTTGAATATTCAGAGTACCGTAGCTGCCGCTGAGCTCTGTGCCTACGGTGCTGGCATCAACTAAATCAGCATCCGTATCACCTGCTGCCAGGCCTGCTATTGAACTTGGAGTATCGAAACTGGATTGGTCTGCACCAGCTTGATCGGTAATGGCGTTGCCAGTAACGGTGCTTACAGCCGGTTTTTCCTCAATGCTGTTGCTATCAGCGACAGCTGTTGGGCCACTGTCCTCAATCAGGATATCCAGGGTATCTGAAGTTGTTCGGGCATTAAGATCGGTAACAGTGATAGTAATGCTATCGATAGAATCTCCGGTGCGATGATCTATAGGTGATTCAATCGAAGAGGTGTAGTTATACAAGACCACCCCGGTGGTATCGTTATAGGCGATAACTGTCAGGGTACCTTTACTGGTATCGATACTAATTGGTGCCGTAGTTGTAGCAAGCAGTTCTGCTTCAGTAATGTCGGTGCCTTCAATAGTTAACCTATCCAAGCCATCTGCGGCTTCGATATTGAAGCTGGCAGCGCTGATCTCTACCCCTTCCTGCGTGGTGATATCTCCGTCAGCCGTATCGTTACTGTCGGTGATAGTGATAACCGGTTCATCGGTTCCGATAACCGTAATAGTGATCAAGGCACTACTCAGACTACCGTCTGAATCCTGCAGGGTGTAGGTATATATATCAGTGAGGCTTTCCCCCTCCATCAGTGAATTAACAACACTATTACTGTTATCCAGTGTATAGGTGTAATCCCCGTTACTTTGGATATTCAGAGTGCCGTAACTTCCCGTCAAATCAGTAGCAATCGTTGCAGCATCAACCAGGTCTGAACCTGTATCGCCCACCGCGAGCCCTGCTACTGTACTTGGGGTGTCAAAATTCAGTTGATCGGCACCTGGAGCATCGGTAATAGCATTGCCGGTAACTGTATCGGCTCCGGGTCTCTCTTCAATGCTGTTAACATCATCTATTGCGGTTGGGCTGCTATCCTGAGTCAGAATATCCAGGGTATCTGTTGCAGTACGGGCATTTGTATCGGTGATGGTAATAGTGATGGTGTCTAGAACATCACCTGTACTGTGGTCGATAGGTGTCGCGCTTGAGGTTATGTAGTCATACACGACGATCCCAGTGCTATCGTTGTATCCCGTGACAGTTAAGGTGCCTCTGCTGGTTGTAATAGCGATAGGTGTTGTGCCCGCTGCAAGTAGTTCTGCCTCAGTAATATCAGTGCTTTCGATGGTTAAGCGATCGAAGCCGTCATCAGTACTGATTGTGAAACTGGCGTCACTGATCTCTACACCTTCTTGGGTCGTAATATCACCCGCTTCGGTATCGTTGCTGTCTGTGATGGTAATCGTCGGCTCATCTACACCGTTAATGGTGATGTTTATCAGTGCATTAGTCTGACTTTCATCGGCATCTTGTAGGGTGTAGGTAAATGTATCGGTTAGGCTGTCACCTCTGCTGAGGGCGTTTACTGCAACATTGTCGCTATCCAGGGTGTAGGTATAACTACCGTCACTCTGGATGCTCAGAGTACCGTAAGTTCCCGTCAGATCCGTGTCAATCGTTGCGGCATCGGCTAAATTCGCGCTGGTATCCCCTGCAGCCAGCCCAACTACCGTGTTCGGTGTGTCATAGCTCAGTTGGTCTGCGCCTGCTCCATCGGTGATCGCGTTGCCGGTAACGGTATTTGTTGCGGGCCTTTCTTCAATGCTGTTGCTGTCGTCTACTGCGACTGAGGCACTGTCTTGTACCAGAATATCCAGAGAATCTGTTGCTATACGCGCATTAGTATCCGTAAGTGTGATACTGATGCTGTCGAGTGGATCGCCGGCGCGATGGTCGATAGGTGTCGCACTGGATGTGATGTAACTATATAGAACAATCCCGGTTGTATTATTGTATTCGGTGAGGGTGAGTGTGCCTCTGGTGGTAGTAATCTCAATGGGGGTGTCTCTCGTGGCAAGAAGTTCAGCCTCGGTAATATCAGTGCCTCCGATGTTTATACTATCGAAGCCGTCATCGGCACTGATGGTAAAACTAGCATCAATGATTTCGACCCCTTCCTGATTTGTGAGGTCTCCAGCAGTACCTGCATTGTCATCAGTGATAGTAATGGTCGGCTCATCCACCCCATTAATAGTTATGGTGATCAGGGCGTTCGTCTGACTTTCATCAGCATCTTGCAGGGTATAAGTAAATGTATCAGTGAGGCTTGAACCTCTGCTGAGGTTATCAACCGTATTATTATCGTTATCCAGCGTGTAGGTGTATGCCCCGTTACTCTGGATATTAAGCGTACCGTAATTGCCTGCGAGCTCGGTGGCTATAGTTGCTCCATCAACCAGATTGGCGCCGGTATCTCCCGCTGCGAGTCCAACGACGGTACTGGTCACATCGTAGCTCAGTTGATCAGCTCCCGCTGGATCGGTAATGGCATTTCCCGTGACAGTATTTGAACTGGCCTTTTCCTCAAGGCTGTTGCTGTCATCAACGGCGATTGAGGCGCTGTCCTCAATCAGGATATCCAGGTCATCTGTTGCGGTACGTGCATTAACATCGGTAACTGTGATGCTGATCGTGTCCAGTACATCCCCAGCGCGATGATCAATAGGTGTGGCACTAGATGAGTTGTAGTTGTAGAGGACCGTATCGGTAAGGTCGTTGTACGCGATAACCGTCAGGGTACCTCTGCTGGTGGTGATAGCAATAGGGGTTGTGCTGGAGGCAAGTAGCTCAGCCTCGGTAATATCTACGCCTTCAATGGTGAGTCGATCAAGCCCATCGTCAGCAGTGATGTTGAAGCTTTCCGCGATAAGCTCAACGCCCTCTTGAGTTGTGATATCTCCTGTGTCGCCAGCATTACTATCAGTAATAGTAATTGTGGGTTCATCTACGCCATTAATCGTAACGGTGATCAGGGCGTTACTTTCGCTACCATCGTCATCTGAGAGGGTGTAGGTAAACAAATCATTGATACTGTCACCTCTGGTTAGGGCTTGAACATCCACATGGGCAGTATTTAACGTGTAGGTAATAGTACCCGTTGCGGCGATTTCCAGCGTGCCATAAGTGCCAGATAACGGCGTATCTAAGGTGGCGCCATCTGAGAGGTTGGCTCCGGTAGCGCCGACAGCCAGTCCTACAACAGTGACAGGCAGGTCAGCACTCAGTGTATCATCTGTCAGTCCCCCTAAAATGACATTGTCGGAGAATGTGGCAGTGTCTTCTTCGATTGAAACCGTATCTGCTTCGGCAGTTGGAGTGGTATCGGTGATAAGGATATCGAGCGTGTCAGATGCCGTTCCCAGGGTACTGTCTGTGACATCAATGCTGATGCTATCGAGTATTTCACCGGAACTATGGTCAAAAGGTGTTCCCGTCGGGGTATAGCTGTAGGTAACTACACCCGTAGCTGAGTTGAAATCTGTAACAGCCAGAGAGCCATAAGTTGTTGGCACTGCAACCGGGTAGCTTCCTCCGACTATCTCTACACCTTCGATTTCGATTGATGTGACATCGTTAAGAGGTAAAACATTGAATGTTTGAGCAGTAAGCGTGCTGTCCTCTGAAACACTAATGTCCCCGCTGTCTCCTCCGTTCGAGTCGGTTATGCTTAAGCCAGCTTGCTCAATGGTAACAAGTATTCCGTCGATATCTATCTGCTTGTGATCATCACCTTGATAGTTTGAATTATCTGGGTTGTTAAGAATATGACTGGAAAAGTGCTGGCCTTCATCTCCAGCGGTGTCTAGGCCATTATTCAGAATGTGGTCGAAATCATGGCCGATCTCTTCGAGAAGCACAGACTGAATGGCTTCAGGTGTGGCTATGGAAAGCCATTGTTCATTCAGATAGATGGTTGCTTTGCCATCAGTACCGCTGGAACTGTACCCTCCCAATGCACCTGATAACGTAGTTGAATCAAGGAGCTTTACCTGAATATTGTACTCACCGTCGAGAACCGCGCTTTGTAGTTCAAGGGCATTAGTTTGCCATTCGGTACTGTCTGCATTGGCACTAAAAAAGTCGGCGGCTTGTTGCAGATAATTGGAATTGCTGAACCACTCATGAAGAGCGCTATGGGTTAATGCTTCGGCACTTTCAAGGTTTGCAGGGGGCTGCGAATCTGGATAGCTAACAAGGTTGGATTCGGAAACCTCATTTTCTACGACCGGGGAGATTGCTGGTGAGGGAGCGCTACTAATTTGCGTTTCCAGTGGAATTTCATCCACTACGGTGTCTGCGACCGCACCATCAAACATTAGACGTTGTTCCAGTCGCAGATTCCCTGGTGTTTGTCTTTTAAGTCGCTTTGGTGACGCAGTGGCTTTCATATCAATCTCTGTGGATGACTATTCTATCTTTGGCGGGGAGAGCGCTATTCTGCCGCTCATACCTGCCATCAATTCATTAAACTTACCATCGATGACCGCGAAGGCTTTGACCGATTGGCTGACGGGATCAACTTTGGCTGCTGTACGTATAAGTTTAGCTGGATAAGCTTTGCCTGTTTCATCAATGTGAACATTAAATTGATGATTTGGCTTGAGCCAGGCTAACCAGCGAGAAGGTACGATAAATACCAGTTCAAGGCTGGAATCATCGAAGATTTCCAGCAGGGGCTGGCCCGCTTGTACATATTGTTGTTCCTGGGCTTTCAACTCTTCAACCCGGCCTGAGAATGGTGCATAAAGGCTGCATTTGCCTAAGGTGGTTTGCAGGTAGCTGATATCGGCTCTAGCCTTTGTGACTTCTACCTGACTGTTTTTCAGCTCTACATTGCCTATGGCGCCTAGTTTGGCTAAGCGTTGGTTACCAGAAAGAGTATTCTGCGCCCCAGCTAGTGCTGCTTTTGCTTTGCGTAACTGCGCCGCCTGTAATGAACAGTCGAACTTGATCAGGGTTTGTTTCGCTTTGAACTTTTCCCCTTCCAGAACACTGATGCTTTTAATTTTGGCACCAAATTCGGCGGATAGGGTGGTAAACCGTTTGGGAGACAGTTGTGCGCGCATCTCCAGTTCGGGAATGACCGATTCTGCTGTCACTGTCGTGGGTATGAGTAATAGGAAACATAGAGCCGCAGTAAGGCTCCATATAACCGGCTTTAGTTGCCAGGAACTATACAAATTGCAACGGTGTAAAAAAGCAAACTTTGATAATGGCATACGCATACCTGACCAAGTCTTAGTAGGAAAGAACGGTCACCGGGCTATTAAGCGTTTTTTGTAGGACGCTCGCCAGGGTCAATGCTGATTTCTCTTTAAACGGACCGAATTGAACCAGATACAATCCGTTTTCATAACGGAGACTAGGTTTCGATACCACGTTCATAACACCTGGGATGGCCATTAACTTACGTTCAGTCTGGGCTTGCTTATCGCGAGCATTTTCCAGAACCTTGTATGCGCCTACCTGTAGCCATGCCAGTTGCTTCGGCTTACTGTCTTGCATTCGGATAAGAATGTCAGACTCTTCACTATTGGCTACACCAAAGAGATTCGGGTTCTTGAGATTGGCCTGAACCTGCTCTGTTAGAACGCTTAATGAGACGTTATCCAGATTGCCGATTCTTGGTTCCAGACCAACGGTAGCTTGAATACGTGATTCAGCTTCGTGAAGTTTTGCAATGGAGTGGTAGTACCTGACTTCACTCAGAATCGCTGTTACATCACTGGAGATACGGTCCAGTTCACTTGCTACCTGGCTTCTTTCCTTATTCAGAGCGATTTGGGCCAGTTGTTGGTCAACATCGTGGATCTCATTGGCACGTTTATGGGCTTTCAAAGCATCGCTATAGTCTTGAACAGCCAAGTGAACTTGAGCCAGCAGACTCATCTGTACAGCGATACGTTTTGCTACAGCCAGGTCGACTCCCAATTGAGTGGTACGTGAGTGCGCAGGAGCGGACAGGATGTCGAACAGGTTATAACTGACAAAGAGACCTGCATCCTGCCAGTTCTGGTTGGTCAGGAATTTATCGTCATCGTAGTGCAGGCCAGTGTTGAATGAAATGTTAGGTAGCAGTTTGAGCATTACCCGTTTGGTTTCAAGAACCGCAATACGGCTTTGATAGTGGTTAATGCGTAGGTCTGGGTTGTTGGTCAGTGCCAGTTTTTCCAAACGTTCAATCGGAACATTCAGCTTTATCGGGGCTCTGTAGTTGCTGGTGTCTATCTCAAATGTGCTGCCCGGTTTGGCACCAATCAAGCGGGTTAACTCATTACGTGCGGCAGATAGTTCCGCATTCACCTTTTCCAAAAGACGCAGGTTTTCTAACAGGTTTCGCTGGTAGCGTAACGCTTCTTCAGGGGGGCGGATATTTTCCAGACTGATCAGGCGTGAGCGCTGCAGAGCGGATTCACCAATCTTGATGGTGTTCTTTACTTTCTTTTCCAGTTTCTGAGCAGCCGCGGCTCTCCAGAAAGCTACTTCCACGTTTTGCACCAGAGAATGCATGACACGTCGTCTGCTCTCTGCGGCGATCATTACCCGGTCAGCATTTTCCTGAGCATTATAATAACCCAGTCCAAAATCGAGGAAGCTCCAATAAAAGTTCAGATCTGCTGTCGCACTCTGGTTTTCACTGCTGACAGTAGTTGCTGAGGCTGATGTTTGTCGGCTGTTACTGTTATTACGCCAGGAATACCCTGCTTCCGTGAGCAGTTTAGGCATCATGTCATACTGACCAGCCTGAAGCTTGCCAGTGGCTAGGGCGTGCTCGAATATTTTAACCCGGTGCTCGAAGTTATACTTCAGGGCACGGGCAATAGCCTCTTCCAGAGTGAGAGGTTTGCGAATGTTAGGGATGCTTCGTGTAGCGGAACGGTAGTCGCTGGCGTTGGTCAGGCTAATTTGTTCTTGATCCAAAGGTTTTGGAGCGACAGAACAACCGGCCAGAAAAAGTGAAACACAGGTCAGTATGAAGACCGTTAACCTGTTCGAAAATAATCTGAATTTATTGGCTCTTGTTGCCATCAACGTCTGTACTCACTGCCGTTGGAAATAACACCTACAAGTTTTGCAGGATATCAAACTAGCAATATCGGCCGCAATCTAAGAATCATGAGGGTTGAACAATTCTTAGTTTGACGGATTCCACGCTGCTTTTAACCTTGTCTCTGAATACCAGCATATGAGGAGCCGACAGATGTGTTTCCAATTCCTGAAGCGATTGCCAGCCTTCTAGAAGAGTAATTATGTCAGGGTCGCTAGGTTGAGTTCGGGGGAGATCAGTGTCCAGATCGACAAAGATATCGTAATGAATACATCCCTGTTCCTGCACGACCATAGGTTGGATCTGTTTTAGTTCAGCGATTACGCTGTCTCTATGGCCAGGTGCAGTAACTATTGTAGCGATTACTTTAAGCATCGATAAGTGCTCTTGGCTCTTGGTGTAAAGAGAGAGGCGGGTGTTATTTACAACAACCGCCTCATCACGAGTGATTAATCAGCTTCTATAACGACTTTGCCAAAGTGTTTGGCGGCAGCCATATGTTGATAAGCAAGCTTTGCATCGCTGAAGGAGAACGTTTTATCCACAACCGGTTGAATGTTGTGCTCAGCCATAAAGTCAGACAGTTCAGTCAGCATCTCTGTGCTACCAACATAGATACCCTGGATGCGTAACAGGTTAAAGATTGTCATTAAACTGATACTTGGGTTTTCCAATCCGCTGAGGATGCCGATGACTGAAACGGTGCCGTTTACCTTGGCGGAAGCGACTGATTTCTCGAAAGTCCCAGCACCGCCAACCTCAAGGACATTATCAACACCCTTACCAGCGGTGATTCTCAGTACTTCCTCTTCCCAGTCTGGATGAGTTTTATAGTTGATAATGTGGTCGGCACCCATCGTTTTGGCGCGTTCCAGTTTTTCATCGCTTGAAGAGGTGATGATGACCGTAGCGCCCTTAGCTTTTGCCAATTGCAGCCCGAAGATGGAAACTCCGCCGGTACCCAGTAATAGAATGGTGTCGCCTGCTTTGATCTCGCCAACGTTGACTAGGGCATGCCAGGCCGTTGTGGCTGCACAGGGTAGAGTGGCTGCTTCTGTGTATGACATATGCTCGGGTACTTTTACTGTACAGTCCTCTTGTAGGATGAAACTGTCAGCTAATACGCCGTCAATGGCTCCGCCAAGAGCAGAATTCAAACCTTTATCATCAATCTTTCCGTCAACCCAGTGCTGGAAAAAGTTACCCATAACCCGGTCACCTGCTTTAAAGCGGGTGACATTTTTACCAACACTGATAACTTCTCCTGCACCATCGGACATCGGCGTAATTGGGCGACTATCATTACGGACATAACCACCCATTGTGATCAGTAGGTCACGGTAGTTAAGAGAGCAGGCTTTCATCTTGACCAGAACTTCATTATCCCCCGGTGTTGGAGTGTCCAGTTCGGTCAGTTGGATGGCATCAATTCCTTCAGCTGTTTCTACCCGATATGCGCGCATGAGTTAACTCCTAAATAATAGCTGAAGGAAAGAGTGGCACGGCATCAGGATTTGGGCAATAAAGTGATAGGCAAATGGTTCTAAAGTACTGATGCAGATGAAATCGACTAGCTCCTAAGACGCTTTTTGTTAAGGTTGGGGAGTTGTATTGATATTGACTTTTCAATGGGAGATTTTGGGTTATTCTTTTAACGGTGGATGTCTTGTTTACTGGGTAGAGTTGTAGGAGTTAGCAAGTAGTTATGTATTCACTCGTTTTCCTGTTTTTTTCATTGTTTGTTGCCGAAGCGGTAGTCATGCTTCTGCTGGATATACTCGGTGTGCACTTAGGCGTGTTTTGGGTAGAAGCGCTGGTGGATGCAACGTTGATTGCTATTGTGACAGCATTCATTGTGCATATTCTGTATTCGCTGAAGCATCTTCAGTTGGGCAATGCAAAGTCTCTTGCTGCACTGGAAATTCAGGCTGCCGGAGTGGCTTTCTGTATTGAAGCATTGATTATGGTAGTGCTCTCTTTTGTCGAGGAAGGAGAATCTTTCGGTGTGGTTACTATGCTGTTGGATGCGCTCTGTTTCTCTGTTGCCACCACCCTAGTGATTTACCTTCTTATATATCGCCCTGATAAAGCAGATTAGCCTCGTGAATTAGGATAAATATTGTGCTGATCGAGCGGTCGATAGGTGAGTATTTAGGGGGAATTTATTGATCACAGAATTTAGTGAAAAATTACTTGATTCGATAAGCGGAACTGCCTATCATGCGCTCCGCTTATCTGGTGTGCCGGTATAGCTCAGTTGGTAGAGCAACTGACTTGTAATCAGTAGGTCCCGAGTTCG
>NZ_JAAEQH010000154.1 GCF_024231755.1 Neptuniibacter sp. | reverse complement strand
TGCGAATAAATCGTGTAGGCCCCGTAGGGCTTGCAGAGCACTAACAGGACTTGTTCGCAGGTCCCTTAGAAAACCTTTAAGCACACACGGCAGTTAGTCTCGTTCGGGGGTGATGCCGTACCTGAACCATAAAAATAAAAGAACATCTCTCGAGGGTGTTCAACAGGAGAACGAAAGCATGAAAAAGGTATTGAAAACAGTTGTTGCTGGCCTGGTTATGACTGCAACTGCAGGCATGGCTTCTGCGGAAACTAAACTGACTCTGTCATCTTGGTTACCGCCAACGCATCCAATTGTTACTGACATGATTCAGCCTTGGGCAGCAAAAGTTAAGGAAGCTACAGAGGGTCGTGTCTCTGTAAATATCCTGGCTAAAGGCCTGGGCCATCCAAAGGTTCACTACGATATCGCCCGTGACGGTTTGGCTGATATCACCTACAGCGTACACGGTTACACGCCAGGTCGTTTTGTGATGACTAAAATCGCAGAGTTCCCATTCGCGGGTGACAGTGCTGAAGCGCAGTCTGTTGCTTACTGGCGTGTACACGAGAAGTACCTGTCTAAAGCAAACGAGCATAAAGACACTCAGCTGTTGGGTCTGATGACACACGGTCCTGGTCTTATCAACAACAGTAAAAAAGCTGTGAATACAGTAGAAGACCTGAAAGGCATGAAACTGCGTGTTGGTGGTGGTGTTGTTAACGACGTAGCAACAGCACTGGATGCAGTACCTCTACTGAAACCAGCATCTAAAAGTTACGAGCTGCTGTCTCACGGTGTTGCCGACGGTACTCTGCTGCCAGCTGAATCAATCATGAGCTTTAAAATCCAGGATCTGGTTAAGCACACGACTGTGGTTCCAGGTGGTCTGTATAACGTGAGCTTCTTCCTGGTAATGAACAAAGATCGTTTCCGTGATCTGTCCAAAGCTGATCAGGACGCAATCATGAGCGTTTCTGGTGAAGCCTTTGCTGTAATGGCGGGTAAAGCTTGGGATGCAGCTGATAAAGCGGCACTGGAAGCAGCTAAAGCGAATGGTAACCAGATCATCGTCGCTAATGATGCATTTGTTGCTGACGTAAAAGCGCGTACAGCACACCTGGAAGGTGAGTGGGCTAAAGAAGCGTCTAAGCGTGGTGTTGACGGTGCAGCGGCACTGAAAGAACTGCGTGAAATCACTGCGACTTACGCATCCAAGTAAGCTGACGAGAGCGGAGTTATGAGTTTCCTGACATCTTTGTTTAAACAGGAGATGTGGGTACGTGCACTTGAGTTCCTGTTCGAGCGTGTACTTGCCTACACAGCGGCCTTCGTCATGTTTGTCATGATGCTGGTAACGCTGGTAGATGTAGTGGGTCGAGACCTGTTCTCGGCACCACTGCCGGGTGGCTTCGAGGTTACAGAGTTGCTGTTAGCGGCTCTGATATTTCTTGGCCTGCCGATGGTGACAGCGGAAAACGCCCACGTGGATGTAGACCTGCTGGATTCAACGGTCCCTGAGTTTCTTAAACCCCTGCAGAACATCGTCATCGGTCTGGTCAATGTGATCGCCTTTGGTGTTTTGTCCTGGATGTTATGGAAATTCGCACTCCGTACTTACCGTTATGAAGATACAACGGCCATTCTGGAGATCCCGTTTGCGGGGTTGGTATTCCTGATGGCCATCTGCTGCACCCTGTCGACCGTAGCGTTGGTCTGGATGCTGCTTTTTAAACGCGGAAAGAAATTATTTTCACACCATAGAGCTGGAGAGGTTGAGTAGTTATGGAAACCAGTTTTATCGGCTTTGCCGCGTTAATGATTCTGATTTTTGCCCGTATCCCATTGGGCGTGGCCATGGGTGTTGTGGGCGTAGTGGGCTTTGCCTTTGTTCAGCTTGTCGAGTTCGAAAACCCACGTGGTTGTGGAGCAGCACTGAACATGGTGTCGCAGGTTGCATTTGAAACCGGCCTTGCCTACGAACTTTCTGTTGTACCCCTGTTTATTTTGATGGGTAATTTTATTACGCAAGCGGGCTTATCGGCACAGCTGTACCGTGCTGCCCATGCTTTCCTGGGTCACTTTAAGGGTGGTCTGGCGTTGTCCACAGTGGTGTCTTGTGGTGCTTTCTCTGCTGTATGCGGCAGTTCGATGGCAACTGCTGCGACTATGTCGAAAGTGGCGATGCCATCGATGCGTAAATATAACTATTCCGATGGTCTGGCTAGTGGTTCTATCGCTGCGGGCGGCACCCTTGGAATTCTGATTCCACCGAGTGTGATTCTGGTGATCTACGGCATCATGACTGAAACCGATATCGGCAAGCTTTTCATTGCCGGTCTGCTGCCTGGTTTCCTCGGTATCGTTCTGTATATGGCTGCGGTTTCGGTCACAGTGCATCTGAAGCCTGAATCCGGTCCTGCGGCTGAAAGGTCTGACTGGAAAGAACGTATGAGCGCCTTTAAACATGTATGGGCGATCTGCTTCCTGTTTGCTGTGGTGATGGGTGGTATCTACACCGGTATTTTCACCCCAACTGAAGCGGCTGGTATTGGTGCTTCTGGTGCGTTCTTTATCGCCCTGTTCCGCGGTACTCTGACCATGAAGAGCCTTACAGACACATTGGTAAGTTCGGTTCGTACTACCTCAATGCTGTTCTTCCTGGTGATTGGTGCAGTGTTGTTCTCCAACTTCATCAACCTTGCGGGTATGCCGGATGGTCTGCGTGACTGGGTTCTGAGCATGGAGCTGAGCCCACTCTGGGTGATCCTGGCGATTATCGGTATCTACATTCTGCTGGGTTGTGTGTTGGAAAGTATGTCGATGATTTTGTTGACCGTTCCTGTGTTCTACCCGCTGGTTAGCGCCATGGGTATGGACCTGATCTGGTTCGGCATTCTGGTGGTGGTTGTGACTGAGATCAGCCTGATTACACCACCGGTTGGACTTAACGTATTTGTCCTGAAAACGGTTCTGCCTGATGTGAAACTGAGCACCATTTTTAAAGGTGTAACACCGTTCTGGATTGCAGATATTCTGCGTTTGATTTTGATTGCAACGATTCCTGCGATCTCTCTGTTCCTGCCAAATATGGTTGGTTGATAGTGTGCAAATAGCAAGAACTTAGCCCCGCAAGGGGCTCTTTTTAACACCACTATCAAAGCGACCATTGGCTCTGTTTTAGCTAGAGCAAATAAGAAAGAGGAATAAGCATGATTCCTGAAATTAGCAACATCTTGTACGCCTCTGATCTGGGTGAAAACTCCAGACCTGCATTTCTTTTAGCGGCTAAAGAAGCGTTTAAGCACGATGCTCAGATCACCTTCCTAAACATTGTGGAACCGGCGAGCAAAAGCACCGAAACCATGATGGAAAACTATATGGCAGACGGTGAGATGAAAGAGATGCGTAGCCAGGGAATGAAAGCGATCCAGGATCTGATGGAACAACGCATTCAGGAGTTCTATGACAAGGATCTGGCAGGGAAAATTCCGTTACAACATCGTCCGCTTACCCGTATCGAAGAGGGTGCTGCTTGCGAAACCATTATCAAGGTGGCCGATGAGATCGATGCGGATCTGATTGTGATGGGGACGCGAAATCGTAACCACTCAACACTGGGGCGTTTTTTTGTTGGCTCTACTGCGCAGAACGTTTTGCAGCTGACAGATCGTCCCGTGTTGATTGTACCGCTGTAATTGACATCAGCTGTAACTGAAAAAAGTGGTCAGCGATATGAATAACGGGTCTGAACAGAGTGCTGAGCAGTACAACATCAAGGTGATAAATCGGGATAGCAGTTTCACCTGCCGTTCCGGAGATACGCTACTGCGCAGTATGGAACAGAACCAGCAACATCCCATCGCAGTAGGCTGTCGTGGTGGTGGCTGCGGCGTGTGTAAGGTTCAGATTCTAAGCGGTAGTTATACCGCAAAAGTAATGAGTAAGGCGCATATCAGCGATGCCGAAAAGGCTGAAGGTTATGCGCTGGCCTGCCGGGTTTTCCCAAGCAGTGATCTTGAGGTCACCGCCTGCAATCCGGTGAATGAGTGAAGTTATAAAAATAAATATAGAGGGTAAAACAATGCGGAAAGGAGTTATGCGTCCGGGTCATGTTCAGATCCGCGTACTGGATGTAGAGGAAGCACTGACACATTATCGTGACCTTCTGGGTCTGATCGAAATGGATCGTGATGATCAGGGTCGTGTTTACCTGAAAGGCTGGACCGAAGTAGATAAGTTCTCGGTTGTACTGCGTGAGGCTGACACTGCTGGTATGGACTTTATGGGCTTCAAAGTTCTGGATAATGACACACTGTCTGGTCTGGAGCAGGAGCTGCGTGATCGTGGTCTTGGCGTTGAAGAGATTCCTGCCGGTGAGCTGAATAGCTGTGGTCGTCGCGTACGTTTCCAGGCACCTTCGGGTCATCACTTCGAGCTTTATGCTGAGAAAGAGCAGACCGGTAAATGGGGCCTTTCCAAAGTAAATCCGGAAGCATGGCCGCGTGATCTGAAAGGTATGAAAGCAACTCGCTTTGACCACTGCCTGCTATACGGCACTGATGTGATGGCAACTTATGAACTGTTCCGCGATGTGCTTGGTTTTGATCTGGCGGAGCAGGTGGTTGATCCAGAAGGTAACAAAGCTGCGGTATTCTTGACTGCGAGCATGAAGGCGCACGATATCGCTTTCATCGAATGTCCAGAGCCAGGCAAATTCCATCATGCATCGTTCTTCCTAGAGACCTGGGAAGATGTATTGCGTGCAGCAGACCTTATCTCTATGACAGATACATCTCTGGATATTGGTCCAACTCGTCACGGCCTGACTCACGGTAAAACAATTTACTTCTTTGACCCATCCGGTAACCGCTCCGAAGTGTTCTGTGGTGGTGACTATCACTATCCAGACCACGAGCCGGTGACCTGGAAAGCTGAAGATCTGGGTAAAGCGATCTTCTACCACGATCGTGTATTGAATGAACGTTTCCTATCCGTTCTGACTTAAGGGAACTGGCCCAGGCATATAGCGCCTGGGCACTCTCCAGATTCCCGGTTCTGTTACGTAGCCATCTAATCGAGAAAGATAATGAAAGAGTTTAAAAACTTTATTAATGGTCAGTTTGTGACCGCAGAGAGCGGCAAGACCTTTGAGAACCGCTGTCCTGTGGATGACAGCCTGATCGGTATGGTCCATGAAGCCGGTCAACCGGAAGTGGACGCTGCGGTAAAAGCGGCAAAAGTAGCGATGAAAGGGCCATGGGGCAAGATGACCCAGGCGCAGCGTATCGAGATGCTGAATAACGTAGCTGACCGCATCAATGAGCGTTTTGATGAGTTTCTGGAAGCGGAGTGTCTGGATACAGGTAAACCACAGAAAATCGCATCCCATATCGACATTCCACGTGGTGCTGCGAACTTTAAAGCGTTCTCCGAAACACTGGCGAACCATCCGACAGAAGCGTTCAAACTGGATACACCCGATGGTCAGGGTGCACTGAACTATGGTCACCGCACCCCTAAAGGTGTTGTTGCTGTAATCAGCCCTTGGAACCTGCCACTACTGCTGATGACATTCAAAGTAGGTCCAGCACTGGCTTGCGGTAATACCGTAGTGGTTAAACCATCCGAAGAAACACCAGCAACAGCAACTCTGCTGGGTGAAGTAATGAATGAGTGTGGTGTACCCGAAGGTGTATACAACGTGGTACACGGTTTTGGTCCTGAGTCTGCCGGCGCTTATCTGACTGAACATAAAGATGTAAATGCGATCACCTTCACTGGCGAAACCCGTACCGGTGAGATCATCATGCGCGCGGCTTCTGTTGGTCTGCGCAACATCTCCATGGAGTGTGGTGGTAAGAACCCGGGTATCGTTTTTGCCGATTGCGATATGGATAAAGCAATCGAAGGCACCATGCGTTCAGCGTTTGTGAACTGCGGTCAGGTTTGCCTGGGCACTGAGCGTGTTTATGTAGAACGTCCGATTTTTGAAGAGTTTGTCCAGCGCCTGAAAGAGGGTGTGGAGAAACTGAAACTGGGTCGTCCAGAAGATTCCAGTGTTGATTTTGGTCCACTGGTCAGCCAGGAGCACAAAGAGAAAGTGCTGTCCTACTACCGTTTGGCAGTAGAAGAGGGTGCCAACGTTGTTATCGGCGGTGGTGTACCTGAGATGGGTGACGACCTGAATGCTGGCGCTTGGGTAGAACCGACTATCTGGACCGGCCTTTCCGATGATGCTCGTGTAGTCAACGAAGAGATCTTTGGCCCTTGTTGTCACATCCGTCCATTCGACAGCGAAGAAGAGGTGATCGAACTGGCAAATGATACCGAATATGGCCTATCCGCAGCGGTTTGGACCGAAAACTCCTCCCGCGCTTCTCGTGTGGCTGAACAACTTGAAGTGGGCCTTTGCTGGGTAAATAGCTGGTTCTTGCGTGATCTGCGTACAGCGTTTGGTGGTGCTAAGCAGTCGGGTATTGGGCGTGAAGGTGGGATTCATGGCCTCGAATTCTATACAGAGCTTAAAAACATCTGCATCAAGCTTTAATCGAGCTGCAAGCCACAAGCTACAGGCTGCAAGTTGAAAACCTCTTGCCGCTTGTAGCTTACCGCTTATAGCTAAATTCCAGAGGAATTTAAAATGGATAAGAATTTAATCCAACAGTGTGGTGATGAGTTGTATCA
The DNA here is from genome assembly GCF_024231755.1 of Neptuniibacter sp. Classification (GTDB taxonomy): domain Bacteria; phylum Pseudomonadota; class Gammaproteobacteria; order Pseudomonadales; family Balneatricaceae; genus Neptuniibacter. Next base: position 2,310 of record NZ_JAAEQH010000154.1, on the reverse strand, counting down.
GGCACTGACTAAACGTGAAACGCTGCGTCCGTTAACTGAGCGTTTTGACGATATCACTATCGAAGATGCTTACCACATCTCTCTACGTATGGTTGAGCGCCGTGTTGAAGCTGGTGCTCGAATTATTGGTAAGAAGATTGGTGTGACCTCCAAAGCTGTGCAGAACATGCTGAATGTTCACCAGCCGGATTTTGGTTTTCTGACTGACGATATGGCCTTCAGCCAGGGCGAAGAGATGCCGATCAGCGAGCGTCTGATTCAGCCTAAAGCGGAAGGTGAAATCGCCTTTATTCTGAAGAAAGACCTGATCGGTCCTGGCATTACAAACGCAGACGTTCTGGCTGCGACTGAGTGCGTTATTCCATGTTTTGAAGTTGTGGATTCTCGTATCGAAGATTGGAAGATCAAGATTCAGGATACGGTGGCGGATAACGCATCCTGTGGTCTGTTTGTACTGGGTGATAAGGCGGTAAGCCCGCGTCAGGTTGATCTTTCTACCTGCGGCATGGTGGTTGAGAAAAACGGTCAGATTATCTCAACCGGTGCAGGCGCAGCTGCACTGGGTAGCCCAGTGAACTGTGTGACCTGGCTGGCTAATACGCTGGGTGAGTTTGGTATTCCACTGAAAGCCGGTGAAGTGATTCTGTCCGGTTCCCTTGTACCGCTGGAGCCTGTACAAGCTGGTGATTTCATGACCGTCAGTATCGGCGGTATCGGTTCCGCTTCTGTGCGCTTCACATAAGGAAACAGTCCAATGAGTAAGAAACTTAAAGCAGTCATCATCGGTCCGGGCAATATCGGTACTGACCTGTTGATGAAGATGATGCGCTCTGACTGGGTTGAGCCGGTTTGGATGGTGGGTATCGATCCTGAATCCGAAGGTCTGAAACGCGCACAGGAATTTGGTATCAAAGTTTCCAGCACCGGCGTCGACGGCATGCTGGATAAAGTAATCGAAGATGATATCCGTATCGCCTTTGATGCGACTTCTGCTTATGTACACGCAGAGAACAGCCGCAAGCTGAACGAGTTGGGTGTGATCATGGTTGACCTGACTCCAGCTGCAATCGGTCCGTTCTGTGTACCACCCGTAAACCTGAAACAGCATGCATCTCAGCTGGAGATGAACGTGAACATGGTGACTTGCGGTGGTCAGGCGACTATCCCAATGGTGGCTGCAGTTTCTCAGGTGCAGGACGTTGAGTACGGCGAGATCGTTGCCACCGTTTCTTCCCGCTCTGTAGGTCCAGGTACACGTCAGAACATCGATGAGTTCACCCGTACCACATCTGGCGCTGTTGAAGCTGTGGGTGGTGCTGACAAAGGTAAGGCAATCATCATTATCAACCCGGCTGAGCCGCCACTGATGATGCGTGACACGATTCACTGTCTGACTAAGACCACACCAGATCAGGCGGCGATTACTGAATCCGTTCACAACATGGTGAAAGAGGTTCAGAAATACGTACCGGGTTACAAACTGGTTAACGGGCCAATCTTCGATGGCAACAAAGTTTCTGTATTTATGGAAGTAGAAGGTCTGGGTGACTTCCTGCCGAAGTACGCAGGCAACCTGGACATCATGACGGCTGCGGGTCTGCGTACAGCAGAGATGTTTGCTGAAGAAGCGCATAACGGCTCAATCACGCTACCGGCACGATGAGGCTTCGCATTTTGCTTTGATACTGCGTTAGCTTGTTTCTTGCGGTGCTCATTAACTTTAGTTAACTCCGCTCCTCATCAACAAGCTGCCTTGTCTCAAAACAAACTGCTGTGCCTCATATGAATTGATTGTAGGAGCCCAGCCCTCTGGGCGATAAGAACTCTCGCTCAGAGGCTGAGCTCCTACAAAAGATAAGCTGAAAACAGCTATATCTGAGGAAAGAATGATGGATTTGAAAGGTAAGAATGTAAAACTCCACGATATGAGCCTGCGTGATGGTATGCATGCGAAACGTCATCAGCTGTCGTTGGAGCAGATGGTTGCGGTATCAACCGGTCTGGATGATGCCGGTATCCCGCTGATCGAGGTAACCCACGGCGATGGTCTGGGTGGTTCCTCTCTTAACTACGGTTTCCCAGCACACACTGATGAGGAGTACCTCAACGCAGTTGTGCCAAAGATGAAAAACGCCAAGATCTCTGCTCTGCTGCTACCGGGTATCGGAACCGTCGATCATCTGAAAATGGCAAACGATTGTGGTGTAAGCACGATTCGTGTTGCCACTCACTGTACCGAAGCGGACGTATCTGAACAGCATATCGGTATGGCTGCGAAGATGGAGATGGATACGGTTGGCTTCCTGATGA
>NZ_JAAEQH010000153.1 GCF_024231755.1 Neptuniibacter sp. | reverse complement strand
GTGAGTGGCTGTGGCTGACACAGAAGCGTTAAGTGGAAGTCCAATGCTGGGCTTTAATAAGCTTAGTATTGTACGTCAGATTGGTTTGATGGTAGGTCTTGCTGCGAGTGTGGCGATAGGCTTTGCTGTTGTTCTGTGGTCGCAAAAGCCTGAGCAGCGCGTACTGTTTAGTAATCTAGCCTTTTCGGATGCTAACCAGATTATTGAGCAGTTGCGTCTCTATAATGTTCCTCATACCTTTGATGCAGATGGTCGCGCTATTCTTGTGCCTGATGAGTATGTGCATCAGGCGCGTCTAAAATTAGCTGCTGAAGGTTTTACTGCGGATAAAACCGTGGGTTTTGAAATTCTTGATCGCGAGCAGAGCCTTGGTACCAGTCAGTTCATGGAAACTGCTCGTTATCGCCGTGGGCTTGAGGGCGAACTGGCGAGAACGATTGCTAGTATGACTTCAGTTCGTAACGCACGTGTTCATCTTGCGATACCTAAAGATACTGTATTCATTCGTGATACGCGCAAACCTACAGCGTCTGTTTTTCTTGAGCTATTTGCTGGGCGTAAACTTGAGCGCGACCAGGTGGCCTCCATCGCTAGTCTGGTTGCATCCAGTATTCCGGCCCTAGATCTGAAAGATGTTACGGTAGTTGACCAGAAAGGCCGTCTTCTTAATACGCGGGATAAAGATGTTGATGTGGTGCTGGCAGCCAAACAGCTGGAATATACCCGCAATATTGAAGATACCCTGCTGAATCGTGTGAACAGTATTCTGCAGCCTGTTGTTGGAATGGGTAATTTCCGTGCGGAAGTTTCTGCAGATATCGATTTTACAACTGTTGAACAGACTGATGAGCTTTACAATCCTGATCTGCCAGCACTGCGTAGTGAGCAGACCATGGATGAGTCTCGTGTCGGTAATGGCGCGCCCGTAGGTATTCCAGGTGCACTGTCCAATCAACCTCCTGGTCAGAGTAGTGTGCCTGAGGAAGCTTCTGGGGAGGGCGTTATTGCTCGATCTGATGCGCCTGGTTCAACCCGTAAACAGGCCACGCGAAATTTTGAGCTGGATCGTACAATTAGTTACACCAAGCATCAGCAGGGCCGTGTTCGTCGCCTTACAGTAGCTGTTGTTGTGGATGATCTTTCCAATCTTAATTCTGAAACAGGTGAGGCAGTACGGACACCGTGGGACCAGAATGAGTTAGAGCGATTGCGGATTATAGTTCAGGATGCGGTTGGCTTCTCTGCTGTTCGTGGTGATAGCGTGAATGTTGTGAATACGCCGTTTGTGCCAGAGCAGGCATTTGTCACTGAAGAAGTGCCTATCTGGAAGCAGGATTGGGTCTGGGATATTGTTAAACAGGTGATGGCAGCTGTTTTCGTATTGGTACTAGTGTTTGGTATTTTACGCCCTATTTTGCGTAATCTTGCTGCTGCCGGTACTGCGGGTAATGTTGCTGGTTTGGGTGCTGCGGGTGAGGTTGCTGCAGAGCTTGAAGGCCTTGATGGCGGTGATTTCTCTACGGATTCGGTTTCTTTTGGTAGTGATGACGGCTTGTTGCCTACACCTAATGAAAGTTTTGATTATCAGTTGAATGCTATCCGCAGTATGGTGGCAGAAGATCCGGCAAAAGTGGCTCAGGCAGTAAAGCAGTGGGTTGCTGAAGATGAGTGATGATCAGGGCGAATTCACGGAGATAGATAAGGCCGCGATTCTACTGATCAGTCTTGGCGAAGCCGATGCTGCTGAAATTCTCAAGCATATGGGGCCGAAAGAGGTTCAAATGATTGGGGAGGCTATGGCGCAGCTGAATAATATCCCTCAATCACGCGTTGAATCCGTTGTTGGTGACTTTATGGGGCTGGTTAGTGACCAGACTGGTATTGGTATCAATAACGACGTCTATATTCGCTCCATGCTTAATCAGGCGCTGGGTGAAGAGAAAGCTAAAACTCTGCTTGACCGTATCCTTATGAGCACAAACACCTCCGGCTTGGATACCTTGCGTTGGATGGAGCCTCGCCAGATTGCAGAAATTATCCGTTATGAACATCCCCAGATACAAGCAGTCGTGGTGGCTTATCTTGAGCCAGATGCTGCTGCAGGGGTTCTTGCTTATTTTGATGATAAGCAGAGATTGGATATTTTGATGCGTGTTGCCGCGCTAGACCGTATCCAGCCACAGGCACTGCAGGAATTGAACGATATACTTGAACGTCAATTTGCTGGCGCAAGTGGGGCCAGTTCTGCAACGCTTGGTGGTATCAAGTCTGCTGCTGAAATAATGAACTTCATCGATTCTAGTATTGAGGCTGAATTGATGGAGGGTATTAAAGAGAGCGATGAGAACCTTGCGACTACTATTTCTGATCTGATGTTTGTCTTCGAAAACCTACAGGATGTAGAGGATATGGGTATTCAGGCAATCTTGCGTGAAGTATCTACAGATGTGCTGGTTATCGCGCTCAAAGGTGCGGATGTTGCTCTACAAGAAAAAGTCTTCCGGAATATGTCCAAGCGTGCTGCAGAGCTGCTACGTGATGATCTCGAGGCTAAAGGTCCGGTTCGAGTGAGTGAGGTTGAAGAGGCGCAGAAAGAGATTCTTACTGTTGCTAGGCGACTGGCTGATGAGGGTGAAATCATCCTTGGCGGCGGTGGCGAAGAGATGCTTTAGGCCTGAATGTATATGTCTCAGGATAGTAAGTCTTATAAACGAATTCGTGCAGATGAAGCGGCTCATCTGGAGGGATGGGAACTGCCTCAGATGGGTGGCGTCAACTCGATAGCTCTTCAGCGCAAGGAAGGGGTTGAAGTAACTGTTGTTGAGGAAGAGATTGCTGCTGAGAAGATCACTGTAGCCGAACTTGAATCTATTCGTGAGGCAGCTCGTCTTGAAGGTCTTTCTGCTGGCCTGGAGGAAGGGCGTGCCCAGGGTGTGAAAGAGGGTAAAGCTCAAGGAGTTGAGGAAGGTCGTAAGCAGGGATATGACGAAGGTTTTGCTCAAGGCGCTGAGGAGATAAAGCGTCTTCAGTCTCTTTTACAAAATATGGCGCAAGAGTTTGAGGCTCCAATTTCTCAAGCTGCAGAAGAGTTAGAGCATCATCTGCTAAAACTTGTGGTAAAGCTTTCGGAAACAGTGGTTGGCGCTGAGTTATCTAGCCGGCATGACCTTTTGCAGGCATCTATTCAGAATGCTTTGCGGCAGTTGCCTGAGCCTTTGGGGCATCTTAAAATATCAGTTAATCCAACTGATAAAGAGTGTGTGCAGCAGATAGCTAGTGCTGCTGGTACGGAAGTGGAAGTGATTGAGGATAGCTCAATCACTGCCGGTGGTTACAAACTGGACACTATGCACTCTCTAGTTAAACATGAAGTTGAAACTAGGTTCTCGCATGTGGCTGACCAGCTGCTGTTATCTCTCTCCGGTCGGGAGGTAGATGATGAGCAGAATTCTTAACCGGCTTCAGCCCTATTCAAACATCCGTCTGGAGGCAAGTTCGCCTCGTATCGAAGGTAAAATCACACGTCTTATTGGCCTTACGCTAGAAGCGGTAGGAATTAAGTGTGCGGTGGGCGAGTGCTGCTTTATCGAGCTGTCAGCTGAGCAGTTGGTTGAGGCTGAGGTGGTTGGTTTTGCCGGGGATCGCGTCTACCTGATGCCGCTTTATCCTATAGAGGGTATTCAGGCCGGCACCAAGGTTATTGCGCAATCTGAGTCTGGTAGAGTCCCTGTTGGTATGAATCTGCTTGGGCGTGTACTCAATGGTGTTGGTAAGCCCATTGATGGCAAAGGGGCGTTGCAGCCTGAGGCAGAGACAGATCTGTCTGGTGAGATTATCAATCCGCTGATTCGTGAGCCGATTAATAAAACACTTGATGTGGGTATCCGTACCATCAACGGCTTATTAACAGTCGGGCGTGGGCAACGAATGGGGTTGTTTGCCGGCAGTGGCGTAGGTAAATCGGTCTTGCTGGGGATGATGACTCGCTTTACTGAGGCAGAGATTATTGTCGTTGGCCTGATTGGTGAACGAGGCCGAGAAGTAAAAGAATTTATCGAGCACAGTCTGGGAGAAGAGGGTTTAAAGCGTTCTGTTGTTGTGGCTTCTCCTGCAGATGATTCTCCCTTAATGCGTTTGCGTGCTTCTCAGCTCTCCACGCGGATAGCTGAGTATTTCCGAGATCAGGGGAAAAATGTACTTTTGCTGATGGATTCGCTGACCCGTTATGCTCAGGCTCAACGTGAGATTGCTCTCGCAGTAGGTGAGCCGCCTGCAACCAAAGGTTATCCGCCCTCTGTTTTTGCGAAAATTCCTAAACTGGTTGAGCGGGCAGGTAATGGCGAGGAAGGTGGTGGTTCAATTACGGCGTTTTATACCGTGTTGACAGAGGGTGATGATCAGCAAGATCCTGTAGCAGACTCTGCTCGAGCGATTTTGGATGGACATGTTGTTCTATCGCGTCGTCTGGCTGAGCAGGGGCATTATCCAGCTATCGATATTGAAGCATCAATTAGCCGAGCGATGCCTCAAATCGTTGATGGGGCTCATCTGCAAATGGCGATGAAGTTTAAGCAGCTATACTCAAAGTACCGTCAGAATGAAGATCTGATCAATGTCGGGGCTTATGTTAAAGGTAGTGATCCAGATACTGATTTTGTTATCGACAATCTGCCATCAATGAACGCTTTTTTGCGGCAGGGTATTGATGAGTCTTTTCCTCTCATGCAATCCATGCAAGAGATGGTGGTTGTGTTATCTGCACCACCAACTCAGGGAGCTGACAAGCAGCAGCTCCGTCGCCCTGTTGTGAATGGGTTACAGAAATGAATAAACGTTCTAAGCGCTTGCAGTTGGTACTGGACCTTGCTGAAAAGAAAAAACAGCAGGCGGATCAATTTCTTGCTGCAAGTAAGCAGCGTGTTGAGCAGGACCAGCAAACCTTGCAGCAGTTGGATCAATATTTGGTTGAATATCGGCAAAACTATCTTGGAGCAAATGCAGAAGGCTGTAGTGGGGCTCAGTTGCATTCGCAGTTGGCTTTTATGCAGAAGATAGAAGAGGCTAAGCGCACCCAGTTACAGGCAATGGAAAGAAACCAGCAGGAGTTAGATGTGGTTGAGCAGCATTGGAAGTCAGCTTATGCGCGGGTAAAGGGAATGCAAAAGCTAACTGATAAGGCACGCGATGCTGAAATTCAGGCCGAAGAAAAAGAATTGCAAAAACAGCTCGATGAGCGTGCTCAGGGTTTAAAACCCAATTTTATTTAAGTTTCCCTCTCCTTTATATTTTCTAAATCTCACAAGTTGGCCTTCATTTTGCTGAATGTTACTCAGGCATATATTTGAGGAGCCTGTGATGAGTAATCAGCTGTCAGCATCCACCCTGGGTGGGCTGCTATCTTTAAATGTTTCGATGTTGCCGCAGAGTACGTCTGGCTTGGTCTCTGGAGAAAAGCTGGATTTATCTGGGTTTGGTTCTCTGTTGAACCAGCAGGCAGTCGCAGATCGATCGGTGCTACCCGGTGGCGGCGCTTTTTTGCCGGAAGAGGGAGTTTCATTGCCGCAGGGTAATGTGGCCCAAATACAGGCGAAAGCGTCAGGATTGATGACGCGTGATGATGCCCCAAACACGGATGAACTGCAGCGGCGTTTGATGCATGTTGCTGACATGCTGCAGAAAAGTGCTGAGTCAGAAACTGACGGCAGAATACCGGCTAATTTGGCTACAGATCTGGCTAAGGCGATTGAGCAACAACTTGGAACAACGTCACTACCTCAAGATTTGCAGGATGAGCTGAAGCAGATTGTTGATAGCGAAGGGGCAAAAGTTTCTGCACCTTTGGTGGCTGTTAATGATTCATCTTTGCTTTCCCCTGAGCAGGTTGATGAGTTTGTACGCTCGTTGTTGGCTGAGCTGAGATCGGATAATTCTGCAGGCCAGGTCGCCTCTTCCGAATCTGTCTTATCTTCATCAACAGCTAGTTTGGCGGATCGAACCTCGCAAGCAGACCTGTATTCTCAGGTGGAAAAGGTTAAGCAGCTAGTGGCTTATCTGGATGAATTGGTTTTGGAAAATCCTGGTCAAGGTAGTTTGCCAATTCCTCCGGTTGTTAAAGAAATTTCAAAAGCGTTGAATGACTTCCTTCAGCAGCAGAATGTGATTTTGCCTGAAGGTGAGAGTCTTGGGGTAGATTCAGACCTGCCTGATGAGCTGCAGCCCAAAACAGTTGTACTACGGGAGCCGTTGCTATCAGGAGAGTCACAGGAAGATTCGCTACAGCCATTTACCCAGCAAGGAAGAGAGGTGGCAGTTGGTGAAGATGAGGCCAAGAGAGCAAGTGAAATTGCAGAAAACTTGAGGGCAGAGGCCTCAAAAGAAGCGCCTCCAAGGGAAGAGGTTGCTGTTAAAGCCGCTGAAAAGATTGAAGATCCAGAAGCGCTAAGAAAAACTGTGGCTGAAGGGCTTGCCGATAAAAGTGCTGAAAATGCGCTTGATGGTTTTTTGGTTCCGGGTCAGTCTTCAGAAGCCAAGTCGCAATCAGATTTGGCAGGTTTGGGGGTTAAATCCACCAATCAGCCAGAAGTAGTGCCTCAGAAGCAGGTAATGGAAGTGCTTAAGAAAGTGCTTCTTGCTCATGCAGATGAGTTTTCGACAGAGAGGGGAGTTGAGACAAACGCTTCATCTCAGTTGAAGCCTGCTACGCCTGAAGTGGTACCTGCTGTTGCTCCGGGAGTAACTGAGATTGAGTCGCCGGAAGCAGCTGTTAAGCCTGAAGTAACTAATCCTCGTGAGGAGCTACTGCAGCTGGTTAGTGTGATAGCTGATCGAGAAGAGGCTATTGCCAAAGCTGCTGAATTGGTTGGGCAGGTAGAGCCTCGGACAGGTCCTTCACCAACTTTTGGCGCTGAAGCTTTAGTATCTACTCGTACGGCAGAAAATTTAGGTGCTGCAGTAACGACGCTCACAAGTGATGCCAGTACCCAGTCTGGGGTGTCGCGCAATTTGTTGGATGGTCAGCGTCAATTTCCTTCTGCTGCTGATGCTGCTTTAGCTAGGGCGGAGGTCAGACCTGATGTTGCTGATAAATCTACGCAGGCAGCCAGACCAGAGGCAAATTTGGTTGGTAGAGGCGCAGAAGCCATCAGTGATTCTCGTGGACAGGCTGTGCCGTTGGTTGGAGCCAATGAAGTGGCTAGGGCAGAAGGTGATAGGCGTTCATCTGATAATGTATTGCCTTCAGATGCGCTTTTGCAGAGGTTGAATGCATCTTCGAAACCTTCTGCTGACTCGACGCTTGAGCAATCAAGATTAGACAAAGCGCAGAGCCTTCTTGATGTGGTGTTAAAAACAGAGACGGCCCCCTCGGCATCCCGACCGAGAGTGTTGAGCGATAATCTTATGCCTGTTGGCGATCGGCTGACTGCCGCGATAGATGCGGCGCAACAGCTTTCACCGCGTGTTAAAGATCAGATGGATTCAGTGCCTTCGCAAAAATCTGATCTGCTGGCAGGTGCAGCGGCAATATTAGGGCAATCGGCCCAGTCGCCTGTTCAAACTCAGCGCGCAGCGGCTGAGGGACCAATGTTTATGATGCCGAACCAGGTGCGTTTAAATACTCCTGCATGGAATAATGCGCTTGGCGAACGAGCTGTCATGATTGCGGCACAGAATGCTCGCGTGGCGCAGATCCAATTGGATCCACCTGAATTAGGTTCATTAAACATTCGAGTTCAGGTTAATCAGGATCAGATTAGTTTGAATTTTACTTCGCCACATGCCCATGTTCGAGATGCGGTTGAACAGAGTCTTCCAAGGTTAAGAGAGATGTTTGCTGAGCAAGGTTTGGCTTTGCAGGATTCTTCGGTTTCTGATCAGGGGTGTGATGGAGATAACAAGAGAGGTTTGGGCGATAGCGAGGGTGGTGCTGATGCTCAGTATGTTGGTGGTGATCAAGTAGAGGGTAATGATCAACAGGCCGGGGAGTCGGCTAGATCAATGTCTCTAGTTGATTACTATGCTTAATTACCTTCCCTAAAGTAGGTGCTGTTTCTGCGGTTCTCTGGGAAGGAGAGGTGAAAAACTCTAGGTATAGAGATAGTTCTGACTTCAGCCTGGAAATCAGTGTGTTATATTAGAGCACTGATTTTCCTGGGGCGTGCCTGTGGGCAAGCATTCTGTAAAGTAGAGGGTCTTAAAATGGCAGATGAGCCAGAACAGAATGGTGAAAATGAAGAGGAAGGCGGTAAGAAGTCTTCCAAGCTCAAGCTGATTATTATTGGTTTAGTTGCTCTGCTTTTGGTAGGTGGTGGCGGTGCTGCTGCAACCTTTTTCCTGCTTGGTAGCGATGGACAAGAATCTGCGGAAGAGGCTGAGCCGGCGGCTCCGGTTAGAGCGGAAGCGATTTATACGAAAGTTCGTACGATGGAAGGTAAGCCAATGTTTGTGGTTACCTTGCAGTCCAATGATAAGCGTCCTCACTATATGCAATTGTATGTTGAGGCAAAAAGCCGTGATCAGGCTGTAGCAGATGCGTTGACCCTGCATATGCCGTTAATAGTATCGCGCTTGAATAACCTGTTTACCACTCAGCAATTCCGTACTCTGCAGACAATTGAAGGTAAGGAAGCGTTGCGCGAGAGTGCAACAGATCTCGTGCGTGAAATTATGCAGGAAAAAATTGGTAAGCCGGGTGTGGAAACCATCCTGTTTACTAATATGGTAATGCAGTAATGATCATGATCCTTGTTAAGGAATCGGTGTAAATGTCAGTTAAGGATCTGCTGTCTCAGGACGAAATTGATGCGTTGCTTCATGGTGTTGATGATGGCGATGTAGAGACGTCTGACGAGGCTGAGGTCGAAGAGGGTGATGTCCGCTCTTATGATCTGGCGAGCCATGAGCGTATTGTTCGTGGTCGTATGCCGACTCTGGAAATGATCAATGAGCGTTTTGCCCGGTATACCCGCATCAGCTTGTTCAATCTGTTACGTCGTGCGGCGGATGTGACTGTAGGGGGGGTGCAGGTAATGAAGTATGGAGATTACATCCATACGCTGTACGTCCCGACCAGTATGAATCTTATCCGTGTAATGCCGCTGCGTGGCACGGCATTGTTTATCATGGACGCCAAGCTTGTTTTTAAGTTGGTGGATAATTTCTTTGGCGGTGACGGCCGTCATGCCAAGATCGAAGGCCGCGAATTTACTCCAACTGAAACGCGTTTGATTCATAAAGCGCTGGAACAGTTCTTTGTTGATCTCGAAGAGGCTTGGCAGCCGGTGATGGAGTTGAACTTTGAGCATCTGGGTCATGAGATGAACCCGGCAATGGCGAACGTCATTAATCCAACTGAGGTTGTGGTAGTCAGTACTTTTCAGGTTGATCTGGAAGGTGGTTCAGGTGAGTTTCATGTGGCTATGCCTTATGCGATGCTTGAGCCTATTCGAGATCTGCTCGTGTCTGGGTTCCAGAACAGCGAAGATGAGAAAGATGAGCGTTGGCAGATCGCATTGCAGCGGGATATTCTAATGGCTCGCTTGCCTCTTGAGATGACGATTGCTCAGCAAGAAATGACGTTACGTGATGTGGTTGAATTAGAAGCAGGGGATGTTATCCCGATTGAGCTTCCAGAGGCTTTTGAGCTGAAAGCGAATAAAGTACCTGTTTATAACTGTACCATGGGTGTTTCTCGCGGTAATCTAGCGGTTAAGATTGTAGATCAGATTGAACGACCGAAGTAATAGCTTCGCAAGTATAAGAGAGCTTATAAATGAGTGATGAAACCGATCAGCAAGCGATGGCGGACGAATGGGCTGCTGCCATGGAAGAGCAGGGCGATGCCGGTGATGCGGTCGACCCCGATGAGTTGCTTGCTGCTACTGGTGTATCAGAGGATTCTGTTGAACTGGATGAACTAACAGATGAAGGTACGCCTGTTGCGGATCCGAAGCTCGATGTAATTCTTGATATTCCTGTCACTCTTTCAATGGAAGTGGGACAGACTGATATTCCTATTAGCAATCTCCTGCAGCTTAATCAGGGTTCTGTAATTGAGCTGGATCGGGTTGCTGGTGAGCCGCTGGATGTCATGGTTAATGGTACCTTGATTGCTCATGGCGAGGTTGTTGTAGTTAATGACCGTTACGGCATACGCTTAACGGACGTGATTAGTCCGCAAGAACGTATTAAACGCCTCAAATAGCTAAGGATGCGTGTTCTTTTAGCTCTTTATCTGTTTATTTTCTTTTCTCCTGTTGTAAATGCAGCGGAGTCTGCTTCTGCTGCGCAGCCTTCCGTAGTTAAGTCTCCAGTGGTACCTGCATATCAAGAGCCTTTTTCAGCTGATGCGATCCTGCAGTTGGTTGTAGGCCTTGCTGTAGTGGTTTTCCTTATCTTCGGTATTTCCTGGTTGTTTCGTCGTTTTTCTGGCATTGCGCCTGTGAGCAGGAACATGCGTGTTCTCGGTGTGATGCCTCTGGGAACAAGAGAAAAGGCGGTTCTGGTTCAGGTTGGAGGTAAGCAAATCTTATTGGGCGTGGCGCCTGGACGTGTTTCTCATTTGCAGTCATTTGATGAGCCTGTGATTGACGAGAAAAATGTAGGTACTAGCTTTGCTTCACGGCTGACTGAGGCGGTACAACGGCAGCAGGGAAAGAAAGAAGATGAGTAGGGTTGTTGGGTTATTTGCCCTGTTGCTGATGTTTGTGCCTTCATTAGGCTGGGCTGCTGATGTGGGTATTCCGGCTGTCACCATTACTACAGATGAGAGCGGGCAGGATAACTACAGCGTAACACTGCAGATTCTGATTTTAATGACCATGCTGACGTTCTTGCCAGCTATGGTCATGATGATGACTTCTTTCGCCCGAATCATCATCGTATTTGCTATTCTGCGTCAGGCATTGGGCTTGCAGCAAACGCCTTCTAATCAGATTATGGTTGGGATGGCGATGTTTCTAACGCTATTTATCATGACCCCAGTCTTGGACAAGGTGTATGTTCAGGCAGTGCAGCCTTACGTTAGTGAGGAGTTAACCGTTTTGGAGGCTGCTCAGGCGGCAAGCGTTCCGTTGAGGGACTTTATGATGCTCCAGACTCGGGAAAGCGATCTGGATCTGTTTATGCGTATATCGGGCACACCGGCAGTAGAAAGTGCAGAGCAGATACCTTTTACGATTCTTGTGCCTGCTTTTGTTACCAGTGAGCTTAAGACAGCATTTCAGATAGGGTTTATGCTGTTTATCCCTTTCCTGGTGATTGATCTGGTGGTGGCCAGTGTCCTTATGGCTATGGGTATGATGATGCTTTCACCAATCATTATCTCGCTACCATTCAAGATCATGTTGTTTGTGTTGGTAGATGGTTGGGCACTTGTAATTGGTACCTTAGCAGCTAGTTTTGGTATATAGAAATTAAGTAACGAGACGGGAGGGCTATATGACACCTGAGGTCGTACTCAGTTTGTTCGGTGAGGCATTCTGGCTGATCGTGTTACTGGTTTCTGTGATTATTGTGCCAAGCTTGATTGTTGGTCTGGTAGTTTCAACCTTCCAGGCAGCAACTCAGATTAACGAGCAAACTCTAAGCTTTCTGCCGCGTCTATTGATTACTCTTCTGGTGATTATGTGGGCGGGGCCATGGATCTTGAACAAGCTGATGGAGCATTTTTCAGGCTTGGTTAAGAATATCCCTTATCTGATTGGGTGATGTTCCTTGTTTGAGATCAGTATTGCAGAGATAGAGCAGTGGGTGGCTGTATTTCTGTGGCCATTGTTTCGAATCGCTTCCTTCTTTATGGCGGTACCTCTTCTGGGTAGTAACCTGATCAATGCGCGTGTGCGCCTGATGTTGGCTTTGGCTGTTACTGCTGTTATCGCTCCTCTACTGCCGCCGATGCCGGATTTCGATGGATTGAATTTTAATTCCTATCTGATAATTGGGCAGCAGATCATTATCGGTGCGATGTTGGGTTTTCTGTTTCAGGTTTTTTACCAGATCTTTGTTCTTGGTGGTCAGATGATCGCTATGCAGATGGGTTTGGGTTTTGCTTCGATGACAGACCCGGCTAATGGTATCTCAGTGGTTATGCTTGGTCAGTTTTATCTGACCTTGATTATGATGATCTTTGTTTCGTTGAATGGTCATCTGGTGATGATAGAGGTTGTCGTGCGTAGCTTCGATGTTGTGCCAGTTGCGCTTGATGTATTGGATAGGAATAGTTATTGGAAGGTAGTAATGGCGGGAACCTGGATGTTCTCGGCAGCATTTCTAATGGCTGTGCCTGCTGTTACCGCTCTGCTGGTGGTGAATATGGCATTTGGTATCATGTCGCGAGCGGCACCTCAGCTGAACATTCTTGCTGTAGGCTTTCCATTTACTATGGTGCTAGGCTTGTTTATTAACTGGGTGAACTTGGGTGGTTTCCTTGATCAATATATGAGGATATCCAGGTTTGTGTTGGATTACATCGAAGCGCTTTTCCTCTAATCCGAAAATGTAGCTATGGCAGAAGAGTCCGGTCAGGAAAAAACAGAAGACCCCACCCCCAAGCGCCTCCGTGAGGCGCGGGAAAAGGGGGATGTTCCCCGATCAAAAGAGTTGGCGACGACGCTAGTATTGTTGGCGGCGGTCATGTCTGTGCTGGTGTTTGGCAGTCAGCTTGCTGAGCGGATGCTGGGTATGATGGAGAGTAACTTTGTTCTCGATCGGCAGTCTGTGTTTGATGTTAATAAAATGCTGGCGCACTTTGAGGTTTCCGTTTGGGAGGCTTTGGTGGGAGTGTCAGGGATATTTTCTGTCATCTTGGTGGCAGCATTGATTGGTCCGATTGCTTTAGGTGGTTGGAACTTCAGTGGTCAATCCATAGCGCCAAAGGGTAGTCGTATTAATCCGCTTTCTGGCATTAAGCGGATGTTTTCTCTTAAGTCTTTGATTGAGCTTCTGAAAGCGGTCGCTAAATTTTCCCTGGTAGGTGGTTTCGCCATTCTTATTCTGTGGAATCTGCGTATTGATATCCTTCAGCTTGCTACTTTTGAAGCTCGCCCAGCGATAGAAGAGGCGCTCGAGATAATAATCTGGGTGTTTATGGCGTTGAGCGCGGTTCTGATTCTTGTTGCTGCTGTTGATGTGCCTTATCAGATATACGATTACACCACTAAAATGAAGATGACTCTTCAGGAAGTTAAGGATGAGTTGAAAAATACTGAGGGTAAGCCTGAGGTAAAAGGGCGTATTCGTCAGTTGCAGAGGGAGATTGCTCAGCGGCAGATGATGAAGGATGTGCCTGAGGCTGATGTGGTTATAACTAACCCGACGCATTATGCGGTGGCTTTAAAGTACGAAAGTGAGGGGCGTGGAGCGCCTATTCTCGTGGCTAAGGGTGCGGATTTTGTCGCATTTAAAATTCGTGAAATAGCAGAAGAGCATGACGTTCCTGTGCTTTCTGCGCCCCCCTTAGCCCGTGCGATCTATAACTCAACTGAAATTGCTGATGAGATTCCAGCTGGATTGTATATGGCTGTCGCACAGGTTCTGGCATATGTCTTCCAATTGCAGCGCTTCAAAAAGCGTCAGGCAGAAAGGCCGAGCGATATCAAAATGGATGAACTCCCTATTCCTGATGAGTTTCGTGATCAGGAGTGATTCGGGAATTGTTTTCTCTACCTAAGCTGCCTTATCTGGTGGCGTAAAAATTGCATTTCTTTAAGCTTAATATAGTAATTCGTCAAAAAAATAACGTATTATTGTCTGTTCAGCATGGGTGATTGTGGTTTTGGTACTTATGCTGATTCATGTGCTGTTTTTTTGACATAATTTTTGTTGGGTTTTGGAAGTGGATAGAACGGTAATTCTTGATAACGTGCGTAGCCTTGGGCGGGGGAACCTTGGGGTTCCTCTGTTGCTGCTGGTTATCATGGCAATGGTGACGTTGCCGGTTCCGCCGTTCCTGTTGGATGTTCTGTTTACTTTTAACATTGCTCTTTCCATTGTGGTTCTCTTGGTTTGTGTCTATTCCGAAAGACCGTTGGACTTTGCAATTTTTCCTACCATTATTCTTGTTGCCACCCTGATGCGGCTTGCATTGAATGTTGCTTCCACTCGTGTTGTGTTGCTTTTTGGT
This sequence comes from Neptuniibacter sp., assembly GCF_024231755.1. Taxonomy (GTDB): domain Bacteria; phylum Pseudomonadota; class Gammaproteobacteria; order Pseudomonadales; family Balneatricaceae; genus Neptuniibacter. The sequence continues at coordinate 12,561 of NZ_JAAEQH010000153.1, read as the reverse complement.
CATGAGGGTGGGGATGCTGCCGGTAAAGTTATCGAGGCCTTTGGTGAGGTTGTAGTAGGCGGTAACTATGTTGTCGGTTTTGTGGTTTTCATGATTTTGATCATCATTAACTTTGTCGTGGTGACCAAAGGTGCGGGCCGTATTTCTGAAGTAAGTGCGCGATTCACACTGGATGCAATGCCTGGTAAGCAGATGGCTATAGACGCTGACCTTAACGCCGGCCTAATTGGGCAGGAAGAAGCGAAGCAGCGTCGTGAAGATGTAACCCAGGAAGCTGACTTCTATGGCTCAATGGATGGTGCATCCAAATTCGTTCGAGGGGATGCGGTAGCTGGTATTTTGATTCTTGTGATCAACCTGCTTGGTGGTCTTGGTATCGGCATGTTGCAGCATGATCTCGATTTTGAAACCGCTATGCGTTTCTACTCGTTGCTTACTATTGGTGATGGCCTGGTGGCCCAGGTTCCATCGCTGTTGCTGTCTACAGCAGCGGCGATCATGGTGACACGTCAGAATGTTTCCCATGATATGGGTAAGCAAGTTCTCGGTCAGATGTTTGCAGCCCCTAAGGCATTGGCTGTGGCTGCAGGTATCCTGTTTATTATGGGTAGTATTCCTGGCATGCCTCATTTTGCTTTTCTGTCGCTTGCGGCGGCGGCTGGAGCAGGTGCTTGGTGGATCTATCGTAAGCAGATGCAAGTGGAGCAGGCTGAACAAGAGAAAGCCGAAGAGGAAGCTGAGCTGCCCCAGGAAGATGAGTCTGAGAAGCGTGAGTTGGACTGGGATGATGTGATGCCTGTGGATATGGTTGGCTTGGAAGTGGGCTACCGACTTATTCCTATGGTGGATAAGATGCAGGGTGGCCAGTTGTTGAGTCGAATCAAAGGCGTGCGTAAGAAGCTATCGCAGGATCTGGGTTTTTTGGTTCCATCGGTACATATTCGCGACAATCTCGACTTGCTGCCTGGTGCCTACCAGATAACTTTGATGGGGGTTGTTGTCGGCGAGTCTGAGGTTTATCCGGATCGTGAATTGGCTATCAATCCAGGTCAGGTTTTTGGCAAGCTGCAAGGGGTCGAGGTTAAAGATCCTGCATTTGGTTTGGATGCGGTATGGATTGAGCAGTCCCAAAAAGAACAGGCTCAGTCGTTGGGGTATACAGTGGTTGATGCTTCTACTGTTGTGGCGACGCATATGAATCAATTGCTTCAGGTGCATGCTCATGAGCTTCTGGGTCATGAGGAAGTTCAGCAGTTGCTGGATATGTTGTCGAAAACCTCGCCGAAATTGGTTGAGGAGCTTATTCCGGCGAAGCTTTCCTTCAGTATCTTGCTTAAGGTTTTGCAAAACCTGTTAATGGAGCAAGTACCCCTTAAGGATTTTCGTACCATCACTGAGTCGCTGGCTGATGCAGTGAATAGAACTCAAGATCCACTGGCGTTGACTGCTGCTGTGCGTATCTCTTTGTCACGCCTGATTGTTCAGAATATTAATGGTTCAGAGCCTGAGTTGCCGGTAATAACTGTTGCGCCTCAATTGGAACAGATACTTCTCAATTCTGTGCAACAGGGGCAGGATAATGGTCTTGTGTTGGAGCCCGGTATGGCTGAGCGTTTGCAGGCGTCTTTGTCTGAGGCAGCAACGCAACAGGAGATGATGGGGCATCCGTCGGTTCTGCTGGTGGCAGCTCCTGTGCGTCCACTAATGGCAAAATTTGTAAGATACGGGGAGCATCAGATCCATGTGCTCTCTTATCAGGAAATTCCGGAAAATAAAAAGGTCACCATTGTGGCTACAGTCGGAGGTGAGGTAGGTGCATAAGCAGCTTGTAAGTAAGCCTTCTTCAGGACTGATGTGGCTGGCCGATAAGGAATTGTTATGAAGGTGAAACGCTTTTTTGCGCCTGATATGAGACAGGCAATGCGACGAGTAAGAGATGAGATTGGCGCGGATGCCGTGATCGTCTCTAATCATCGTGTTGCAGGTGGTGTTGAGGTCGTTGCTGCGCATGAAAATGACTATGAGCAGGCTCAGCAGGAATTTTCTGGTAAGAAGAAAAAGAGCCAGAGGCGTCAGGAACAGGTCAATATTCTTACTGGTGGACAGGCTTCAGGTTTATCTGGTGAGTTGCAAAAAGCGCGCTTGCAGATAGCTGAGGCTGAGCGTCAACAGGACGGTCAAAAATATGACGCTCCGGGTTCTGTGAATAAGCAGTTGGAAAGTGATGATGAAGATCTGCGTTCTATTCTTGAATCTCTAAAAAAACGCCAGAAGCGGCAGGCAAATCAGGCGCATGAAAACTTTATGCGCACTTCTGAAGAGCCTCGCGAAGAGATGGAATTGACCGATCCTTTTGCGTCAATGCGTGAACAGACTGCAAGCCAGGGAGCTGATAATCAGCTGATTCAGTCAATGCAGGATGAAATTGCTCAGCTTAAGAGTTTGTTAAATCAGCAGATGGTCTCTCAGAGTCACTCGGCTGCTGCTCATCCTGCTAAGCCTCCGCTGCAGCGTAAGCTGGAACTATTGGGTGTAAGTGAGCGTTTATCGTCGCATATTTTGGGAAGTATTGAGCATGATATTTCACCTGATAAGGCCTGGAAAAATGCTTTAACCCGCTTGTCTGATTCAATTCCTGTTATGGGAGAGGATTTTATTGAGCGGGGTGGGATGATTGCTTTTGTTGGGCCTACTGGTGTGGGTAAGACAACCACAATCGGTAAATTGGCTGCTCGATACGTTTTGAAGTATGGCAGTTCTAGCCTGGCTCTGGTTACAACGGATACCTATCGTATTGCTGCACATGAACAGTTGCGCACCTTTGGGCGTATTCTTGATGTGCCTGTCCGTGTTGTCGATGAAACAAATACGCTGGATGAAGTGTTGCAATCATTGCGAACCAAGCGTTTGGTGCTGATCGATACGGCAGGACTTAATGCTCAGGAGTCTCATAGTGAGTCACAGCTTGAAATGTTGGAAGATGTTTCTCTGCGCATGAAAAAGCTGTTGGTGGTGTCCTGCAGTAGTCAGCGTAGAGTTGTAGAGCAGGCCTATAATGCTTACCAGGCTTTGGGGCTGAATGGTTGTGTGCTGAGTAAGATGGATGAATCAGGCAGCCTTGGTGAAGCTATCTCTTTCATCATTGAAAAACGCTTGCCGGTGACTTATGTAACGGATGGTCAGCGTATTCCTGATGATATAGAAATTGCCAAAAAGCATGAGTTGGTGAGTCGAGCAGTGGTTACAGCTCAGAGAGCGATAGCGTCAGAAAAGCGTTCAGCGGCTCTGGATTCGGTTTATAAAGCGGGTTAACAGGTCAGGAAGTAATAGATGAATCAACAGAAGCCCGTAAAGGTAATTGCAGTCACCGGTGGTAAAGGTGGTGTAGGTAAAACCAATGTGTCGGTGAACCTTTCTCTGGCAATGGGGGAGCTGGGTCATCGGACCGTTTTGATGGATGCTGACCTGGGATTGGCCAATGTCGATGTTCTATTAGGTTTGCGTCCCAAAAAGACGATAGCAGATGTGCTAAATGGCGACTGTGGTTTGGAAGAGGTGATGTTAGATGTGAGTGAGCACCTCAAAATTGTTCCTGCTTGCTCTGGCACGCAGGAGATGACCGCTTTATCTCCCCATGAGCATGCTGAACTGATTCATGCTTTTAATGCAGTAGCGGATGATATTGATGTGTTGGTCATCGATACGGCCGCAGGTATTTCTGACTCGGTTGTGAGTTTTGTTAAGGCTGCACAAGAAGTTTTAGTGGTTGTATGCGATGAGCCTACTTCTATTACTGATGCTTATGCTTTAATTAAACTGTTAAACCGAGATTATAATATGACCCGGTTCAGGGTGCTGGCCAATATGGTGCGCGGTGAGCAGGAAGGACGGAATATGTTTGGCAAATTGCTCACTGTCACAGACCGCTTTCTTGATGTCACACTTCAATATGTTGGCTCAATCCCTTATGATGAAAATGTTCGCAAGGCTGTACAACGCCAAGTGGCTGTTTTAAAAGCTTTTCCAAAGAGCAAAGTATCCTTGGCATATAAGCAATTAGCGAATAAAGTAAATGGGTGGCCAGTTCAAACTGTGCCCCGAGGTCATTTAGAGTTTTTTGTTGAGCGGCTTGTGCAAGGTGTTCGCCCAACAGATTGAATAATAGAGGCGGTATGTATAACCAGCTGCAGTTACAATCGGGTGATGAGTTGATTGAGCAGTATGCGCCGCTAGTTAAACGTATAGCGCATCATCTGCTGGCCCGATTGCCTGCAACGGTGCTGCTTGATGATCTTATCCAGGCCGGGATGGTCGGTCTGCTGGAAGCGGCGAAAAAGTATGATGCTTCCAAAGGTGCAAGTTTTGAAACTTATGCAGGGATCCGCATTCGTGGTTCTATCATCGATGAGGTGCGTCGTGGCGATTGGACACCAAGATCGGTTCATCGCAATAGTCGCCGGGTGACTGAAGCGATTCAGCAAGTTGAGTCGCGCACAGGAAGAGATGCAAGTGATGCTGAAGTAGCAAAAGAATTAGGCATCAGTGTAGATGAATATCATAACCTTCTGAAGGATACTCTTGATAGTCGGTTGTTTAGTTTTGAGGAGATGATTAATCCTCAAAATGAGGGGCCAGGTGAGTCTTTTGCTAACGATGATCCCGGTCCAAATCAGAATTTTGAGCGTGAGGCGTTCCTTAAAGCGCTGAGCGAGGCAATAAATAATCTGCCAGAACGGGAAAAATTGGTTCTGGCGCTCTATTATGATGAAGAGCTTAACCTGAAGGAAATAGGTCAGGTTCTGGGTGTGAGTGAATCCCGGGTCAGTCAGATACACAGCCAGGCTGCATTGAGATTGCGGTCACGGTTAAGTGACTGGCAATAAAAGGGTTGACCAGACTCAACGTAATTGCGGTAATTAAGTGTACACTCAACGAGTTGCGCAGTTCTAAGTGGGAGGCTCGTCTTGAATAAAGACATGAAAATCCTTGTTGTAGATGATTTCTCTACGATGAGACGTATTATCAAAAACCTGTTAAGGGATCTGGGAATGACTAACGTCCAAGAGGCGGACGATGGTCAGACTGCTCTTCCAATTCTTAAGGAAGGGGGGATCGATTTCCTGGTAACTGACTGGAATATGCCAGGCATGACAGGTATTGACCTTCTGAAAGAGGTTCGTTCAGATCCTAATCTCGCCAGTATGCCGGTATTAATGGTAACTGCAGAAGCGAAGAAAGAGCAGATCATTGCAGCCGCTCAGGCGGGGGTGAATGGCTATGTAGTAAAACCTTTTACTGCTGCTGTTCTTAAAGAAAAGATCGATAAGATCTTTGAACGCCTGGGTTAAAAGGTCGGTTTAGTGATGATGTCGGGTATGGGCAAAGGGCCAGGTCACTTTGAAATGGAGCTTCAGCTTAAGGCGCAGGAACTTGTTTCTGTCCTTAATGAGGGGGACCTGTCCAATGCAATGGAAATAATTCAGGAGCTCCATGAATTTAGGCATCAGGTCTTCTTTAGTGAAGTAGGTCATCTGACTCGTGGCTTGCATGAAGCGATCAAAGCTTTCTCTCATGAACTTGGCAATAGCTTGCAAGTAGATGGTGAGGAAAAAGACGATTCGGACGCTGATGCAGCAGATCGCCTTAATTATGTTATTGAGGTGACTGAGAAGAATGCTCATGAAACCATGGATCGAGTGGACAAGGCTCTTTCTTTGGTTGATAAGCTGGATTCGCAGAGTGAGCGTTTTAAAGATCTTCTTCTGTTGGTTGGGCAGTTGGAGAAAGAGCACGATACTCTAAACGGTGTTTATGACCGTACCTGCGCAGTAAAAGAAGAGTCTGAGCAGACTATAGAAGTTTTGCGAACTGAATTAACAGATATTCTTGTATCGCAGAGCTATCAGGATATTACAGGGCAATTGATCCGTCGGGTAATCAATCTGGTTACCAATGTAGAAAGCCATCTGGTTGGTTTGATGGAGATGGCGGCTAAAGTTGAAAAATTGTCTGGCATAGATGCACAGAAGAGTGTGTCAGATGCAGAGCAGGATAATAAAAAGAATCCTATTCAGGCTGAAGGTCCACAGGTTAAAAAAGATAGTGCTGACGTGGTCAGTAATCAAGATGAAGTGGACGACTTGCTTTCCAGTCTGGGTTTTTAAGAGGAGCACCCTATGAGTTTGGATGTGGATCAGGAAATTCTTGAGGATTTTCTTGTTGAGGCAGGAGAAATCCTGGAGCAGTTGTCTGAGCAGCTGGTTGATCTGGAACAGAGACCGGATGACAGTGATCTACTGAACGCAATTTTCCGTGGTTTCCATACGGTAAAAGGTGGTGCTGGTTTCCTGCAATTGGAACCGATGGTTGATTGCTGCCACAATGCAGAAAACCTGTTTGATATGTTGCGTAATGGGGATATAAAAGTTTCCCCTGAATTGATGGATGTTGTGCTTCAAGCATTGGACACAGTTAATGTCATGTTTGAAACTGTTCGTAATGGAGATGAACCAGAAAGTGCCGATCCACAATTGCTTCAAGCACTGGTTGCGTTTGCTAGCGGTGGTGCTCCTGCTGCAGCCCCAGAAGCTCCGGCTCCTGCTCCTCAGTCCGCCCCTGAGCCAGCTCCTACCCCAGCACCTTCAGCTCCCACTGCTGCAGACCAGTCATCTCAGGACTTTGATGACCTGTTAGGAGATATTGGTGGTGCTCCTGCTGCCCCAGCTGCGGAACCTGAAGCTGCTGATGATGGTTTAATCACAGAAGATGAATTTGATGCCTTACTTGACGAATTGCATGGTCAGGGTAAAGGTCCTGGGTCAGGTGAAACCAAAGCACCAGCTGCTGAAGCTTCAGCTCCAGCAGGTGATGGCCTGATCACAGAAGATGAATTTGAAGCTCTGCTAGATGAGTTGCAGTCTCAGGGTAAAGGCGCATTTGCTCCGGCTGCCGCCGCTGCTCCAGAGCCTGTAGCGGCTCCTGCTCCAGCGCCGGTAGCTGCCCCGGAACCTGCTGCTCCAGCCCCGGTTCCTGCTCCGGTTCCTGAGCCAGAGCCGAAACGTGAAAGTGCAGCTGCAGCCGCAGTTAAAGCAGCACACCAGCAAGCTAAACCTCAGCCTGAAAGTAATGTCCGTGTTGATACCCGTCTTCTCGACAAAATCATGAATATGGTTGGTGAGTTGGTATTGGTTCGTAACCGTCTTGTTCGTCTGGGTGTGACCCGTGAAGACGAAGAGATGGCGAAGGCGCTTGGTACACTGGATATGGTAACTGCCGATCTGCAGATGTCTGTTATGAAGACTCGAATGCAGCCGGTGAAGAAAGTATTTGGCCGTTTCCCTCGTTTGATTCGTGACTTGTCCCGAAATCTCAAGAAAGAGATCCGCCTTGAACTGCGTGGTGAAGATACCGATCTGGATAAAAACCTCGTTGAGGCCTTGGCCGATCCATTGATTCACTTGGTGCGTAATGCGGTGGACCATGGGATAGAAGCGCCAGATGTTCGTGAAAACGCTGGTAAAGCACGTGAAGGTCACGTTCTGCTTTCTGCTGAGCAGGAGGGTGATCACATCCTTCTGGTTATTCAGGATGATGGTGCTGGTATGGACGCTGAAAAACTGCGTAATCTGGCAATTGAACGTGGCATGATGGACGCTGAAGCCGCTCGCCGATTGACAGAGCAAGAGTGTTTCAACCTTATCTTTGCGGCAGGCTTCTCGACTAAGAAAGAGATTTCAGACGTATCCGGTCGTGGCGTGGGTATGGATGTGGTTAAAACCAAAATCACCCAGCTCAACGGTACGCTAAGCATTGACTCTGTTATTGGGCAGGGATCGCGGATTGCGATTCAGGTACCTTTGACGCTGGCGATTATGCCAACACTGATGGTTATTCTGGAAGACCAGGCTTTCGCTCTTCCATTGGTCAATGTAAATGAAATCTTTAACCTGGATCTGACTAAAACCAATGTGGTTGATGGTCAGCAGGTAATTATCGTTCGAGATCAAGCATTGCCGCTGTTCCATCTGAAACGCTGGTTGATTGATGGTCAGCAAGGTGCAGACCTGCCTGAACAGGGACATGTTGTAATTGTCACTGTTGGTACGCAGCGAGTAGGTTTTGTTGTTGATCAACTTGTTGGTCAGGAAGAAGTGGTAATTAAACCTCTTGGAACTATTCTCCATGGAACTCCTGGGCTTTCTGGTGCAACCATTACAGGTGATGGACGGATCGCATTGATAATCGATATACCTAATCTGTTGAAACATTACGCTTCCTAAATCAGCCTGGAAGGGGGCGTAGATGCCAGTAAAAGTATTGATCGTTGACGACTCGGGGTTCTTCCGTCATCGGATCAGCGATCTTCTTTCTGGGGATAGCCGTATTGAGGTTGTAGGTTCTGCTCAAAATGGTCGAGAGGCTATAGAGCAGGCCAAGCGGTTACGCCCTGATCTGATTACAATGGATGTTGAGATGCCTCAGATGAATGGCATTGAGGCTGTGCGCGTAATCATGCGTGAATGCCCGACCAACATCCTTATGCTTTCCTCACTAACTCATGAAGGGGCTCAGGTGACTTTGCAGGCACTTGAGGCAGGGGCGCTGGATTATCTGTCTAAAGATATGCGGGCATGGATGGAGCACTCATCCTCTCTGGAGAAACAGCTGCGTGATAAGGTTGTTGAACTAGGACGTTCCCGTCATGCTAAACGTAGTTCGTTGTTCAGTGCGCCAGATTCCTCTGCAAGCAGTAAATCTATGGTCTTTCGCCCTGAGGCAGAGAGTCCAGCGGCAAAACCCGCTCCTCGACCGATAGCTGGCATTAAAGAAAAAGCGCCAGTTCGGCCTCGTCCTGAATCGCCAGCTCTACACCGAGCGCATTCTGAACCATCGAAACCTGCAGCGCCATTGGCTAGAAAGCCTGCGGCAGGGCGCAAAACTATACCGATGGATTGTAAGCTTGTGGTAATCGGTTCTTCCACAGGTGGTCCTGCTGCGCTTCAGCAGATCCTGACGCAATTGCCGGCAAATTTCCCTTATCCTATCCTGCTTGTACAGCACATGCCGAAAACTTTTACCTCGGTCTTTGCTGCAAGATTGGACCAGCAGTGCAACATCAGTGTTAAAGAGGCTGAAGATGGGGATCGTTTGCAGCCTGGTAGAGCTTTGCTGGCTCCAGGTGGGCACCAGATGATCATAGACCCTCGCACTCATGACAAAGTTAAGATAATGCCCGGAGATGAGCGCCTAACTTATAAGCCCAGTGTTGATATTTCTTATGCTTCCGCGGCTAAAAGTTTCGGAAAGAAAGTTCTGGCAATTATTTTGACTGGGATGGGGGCCGATGGTTGTGATGGAGCTAAGATGCTCAGACAACAAGGAGCAACTATTTGGGCTCAGAACAAAGAGAGCAGCACTATTTATGGGATGCCTCAGGCGGTTGTAAATGCGGGGCTTGCGGATGAAATTCTGGACCTTACTGAGTTTGGGCCACTATTAAGTAACCATAGGGCGCGCTGATGGACTTTACAGCGATACTTGGGCTTTTACTTGCACTCGCCGCCATTGTCGGTGGTAATTTTTTAGAAGGCGGTCAGTTACAGGAACTTTTGAATATGCCTGCAGCGGTGATTGTCCTTGGTGGTACTGTTGCTGCAGCTATCATCCAGTCGCCGAGTAAAGATGTTGCTCGAGCATTTAGATTACTTGGTTGGGCTTTTGGCAACAACAAACAGGATATGCAAGCTGGCATCGATCAAGTGGTTAATTGGTGTGTAGTTGCACGTCGTAAGGGATTGCTCGCGTTGGAGTCGGAAGCAGAGAAAGAGCAGGATCACTTTATCAAATCTGGTTTGTTGCTTTTAGTTGATGGAAAAGGCTCGGATGTCATTAGAAGCACCCTTGAAGTTGAGTTAGTCACGGTAGAGCAGCGTGACCTGCAAGGTGCTAAGGTTATAGAGAGTATGGGTGGGTATGCCCCAACTCTGGGTATTATAGGTGCTGTACTTGGGTTGATTCATGTAATGAGTAATCTTTCAGATCCCAATAATTTGGGGGCAGGTATTGCGACAGCATTTGTGGCGACAGTTTACGGTATTGGTATCGCCAACCTATTTCTGATACCGGTAGCCAATAAAATTAAAAGCCTTGTACTGATGCGTTACCAGTATCAGGAAATGGTGCTGGAAGGGTTGATGTTTATCGCGGAAGGGCAGAACCCGAAGGCGATCCAGCAGCGTTTGCAGGGCTATTTGAGGTAAGTTATGCCAAGACGGCAGCAACCAGAAGATTATGTAAGAAATGACCGTTGGGTTATCTCCTATGCGGATTTCATTACTCTGCTGTTTGCTTTTTTTGTGGTGATGTACGCCATGTCGTCTGTTAATGAGGAAAAATACAAGCACTTATCAGAGGCTCTTTCTGGTGTGTTTGATGGCCTGGATGACGGACTGGATAATCCGCAGCAGGTGGGCCAAGGTAATAGTGAGAGTGGTTTTGGTATTTTTATCGGCGGCAAAACTGACATTGATGTGCCGGAAGTTACAATATCTCCGCCTGATCAGGAAGAAACTGATGCTCTGAAAACTCTGCAGGAAGAGATGGAGGTCAGCTTTGCTCATCTGGTGGATGATGGGCAATTGAAGATTACCGGGAATGATTTGTGGATGTCGATAGAGTTACGCTCCCATTACCTGTTCCCTTCTGGTAGCGCTTTACCCAACGTGTTGGCGGATCAGTTGCTCGACAAAATTGCGCAGATGATTAAAGGTCGTGAAAACCCTATACATGTGGAGGGTTTTACTGATAATCAACAGATCTCGACGGACGCATACCCATCAAACTGGGAACTGTCAGCTTCCCGTGCCGCTGCAGTAGTAAGGTTGTTGTCTTTCTATGGTGTTGAGCCGGAACGGATGGCTGCTGTAGGTTATGGTGAATACCAGCCTGCCTATAGTAATCGGACTGAGAAAGGGCAGCGCCTGAACAGAAGGGTATTGATCGTTATATCACGTGATGAAAAAGTCCGCAGGGCAGTTTCATCTTTTGGTAGCCAGCATATAAGTGCTGATGCCGTATCCACAATACTGGCAAACCCAGAGAAAGAGGAAGTGCCGGTCATTGAGCAGGTGGAAACCGGGGATGGTGGGGTTATTTTCAGACAGGCCGAACCAGAACCTTTACAGCAGGAAAATAAATAATGCATGTATGGTCAGTTGCCAACCAGAAAGGTGGTGTAGGCAAAACGACAACAGTAGTCACGGTTGCAGGCTTACTTGCTGAAGTAGGCTATCGAGTGTTGTTAATAGATCTTGATCCGCACGGCTCTTTAACCAGCTATTTTGGTTATGATCCGGATGAGTTGGAGGATAGTGTATACGACCTGTTTACCGGCAGCAGTAAAGTCAGTAGAGAAGATGTTTCCAGATTGCTGCTAAAAAGTAGCCATGAGCGTATTGAGCTGATCCCGGCATCCACTGCAATGGCAACATTGGAGCGAAAAGCTATAGGTGAAGAGGGGATGGGGCTGCAGGTCGCTAAAGCGCTAGCTCATGTGCGGGATCGTTATGATTACGTGTTAATTGATAGCCCTCCTGTGCTAGGTGTTTTGATGGTAAATGCCCTGGCTGCCTGTCAGCATCTTCTGGTTCCGGTTCAGACTGAATTCCTTGCATTGAAGGGACTTGAACGTATGGTCAGAACTATTAACATGATCAATCGTGCACGCAGCAAGAAGCTCTCTTTTACAATTATTCCTACGTTTTATGATCGCCGGACTCAGGCTTCGGTTAGCAGCCTTCGAGAGCTGCATCATAACTATCCGAATGAAATTTCTAATGCCGTGATTCCGGTTGATACCAAATTCAGAAATGCCAGTATTCAGGGATTGGTTCCCTCTGTTATGGATTCAGGTAGTCGGGGTGTGCACTCGTACGCCCGGATTCTTCGCTCACTGCTGGAGCGTCAGAAGCAGGAGGTTCTATGAGCGATTCCAAGAAGAAACAGCTGGATTCAGAAGAAGTTCCTGGCGTACAGAAACTGGTATTTGATTATCTGGAGGCACTGCTATCAGATCCTGATGCAGGTATTGATACTGAAAAAGAGCTCCAGGCGATTGCCGAGTCTTCAGAGGAAGAGGGGCAGGTTGCTGAAGTTATTGTAGAAGTATCAGAAACAACTGTTGTTATGGCGATGGATGAGGATACTGCTGTAGAGCCAGAGCCAGAGCCAGAGCCAGAGCCAGAGCCAGAGCCAGAGCCAGAGCCAGATGCAGCAGAGATGGATCTTGATGCTATGCTTGAAGATATTGGTATGGATCTGGATGAGACGGATCTTGCAGCGGGTGTAGCCGTAGGTGCAGGTGCTGTCGCTGCGGCTGCTGCACTGGATTCGGATGATGCTGAAGAATCGGCTGGATCTGACGAGCTGGAGTCTGCAATTTCTCACGACCTTGATGCTGAGCTGGACTCCGAGTTGGATGCACTGCTTAACAGCACAGATAGCGATATTGAACTTGAAGAAAGTTCTGCTGACGAAGAGGGCGAATCATTGGATGAAGATTTC
>NZ_JAAEQH010000152.1 GCF_024231755.1 Neptuniibacter sp. | reverse complement strand
CTGCACGCAGGGTTAGCGGCTTGCTTGCCTTTGTACCCAAACCCCACCGCTGACACGGAAACTTCCGCACCGCCCCCGCTAGATTACCCAAAAACCAACTAAGCAGAATCACGGCGCTCTTGTGAGACCAATATGGTACGCCACATAAGAAACGCAACTGCCAGAAAAACCCAGGGTGGGCTCCATCTAGCTACAATTCGTGATCCGTGGATCCCTGTAGCAAAGAAAGAAGGATAGAATGCCCAGTACCGAATCTGAGATATTTCCACTGTGCCGATCGTGAAAGCCGCCGCCGTCAACAGAACCAGTGCTGCGGTTAATATAGACTTGATAACCACCCCAAGACCTTGAAAAGATGTCCTTGTTGAAATGAACGCTACAAGCCACGCCAGTCCTAAAAGTGCCAAGATGAGAGGGAGAGTACCTTTTGTGATTTCTATCCAAGGATTGCGGGAGAACGACGAGAATCTTCTCATTTGATAGGAGCCTTCTGTGATTGCAGGAATCAGCAAATCTGGTTCCACCTCCAAGAGCGTGGCGACTATGTTAAGTAAGAGAGGTATTAGCCAGGCAGAAAGTACGAAGAGCCATTGACGTTTGCTTATTCCCATTCGTTTGTCTCTGCTTTTTCGCATTCTGCGAGTTAAAATGTTTGCTTAGCACTAACATCAGCCGCGTCGCCTGCTGTCCGCCGGACT
>NZ_JAAEQH010000151.1 GCF_024231755.1 Neptuniibacter sp. | reverse complement strand
TAGGAGGGGAATATGGCACGTTTTGGAAGTAGAGTTTATGACATTACCATGAAACCGTCAACCTATATGGCCACGACAGCAAGCCAGTACAGAGTTGTAGGAGTTGTTGGAGCAACTACGTCAGCGGAGTTCACAGGTTATATGGCAAACTATGCACAGACTTTAAACAGGACAGCAACGGCAAGGCACGCGATTGGTATCAATCAGAGTTATCTGTCAAGCAGTTCTGAGACTATGCAGGTCAGAGTAATGGGAAAGTCAAAGGTTATTTGTGAGAGTACTATTTCGGTGGGCGATTGGGTGGTTCCTTACGAGGGAGTCAGTACGACATCTCATTATGGGACTGTCATTTCATTGAATTTAGAAGATGCAACAAACCAGACAGCCGCTGTCTATGAAACTTCAGCTGCAACATGGGGAATAGTTTTAGGACGAGCAATGGAAGCTGGTGTAACTGCATCAGTAATAGAAGTGATGTTAAATCCACAACTTTATGATTGTGAATTGTGGGGGCAAGTATGAGCAGACACGGAAACGGAGAAGAATATGATATAACAATGAAACCGTCAACCTATATGAAGACTACGACAAGCCAGTACCGTCTAGTCGGAATACAGGGAGCGACTACTTCCGCTGAGTTTACAGGATATTTGTGTAATAACAAACAGACTCTGAACGATACAACAACGGCAAGAAACGCTATCGGCATAAATCAGACAATGCTTTCAGCAGGTTCTGAGACTATGCAGGTTAGGATTTTTGGTATATCAAAAGCAAGATGTGAAAGTACGATTACAGCCGGTGATTGGGTAGTT
>NZ_JAAEQH010000150.1 GCF_024231755.1 Neptuniibacter sp. | reverse complement strand
TTTAAACTCACCGGGGCGATAAAGACCTTTGCTCATAAGCCATTCCCACTTAAAAATACTTAAAAATCAATATCTTGAAAACTCTTTCTGCTGCAATATATGCGCCACTCAGCAAAAAGGGACAGCCATTCTACACGTGATGAGGGTTAGGGACAAATTTCAATCAGCAAAAAGGAGCACCTAAGCATACACAAACACTGCTATAGGCGACGCCAACGTATTGTTTAGGAAGGATTATTTCTTTCTTATATCGATCTGAACGCCCTTAATACTTCTCGCCCAGGGCTTAACCTTTTGCAATTCTTTGGACAGCTTTCGGATCGCAGAATTAGCAATATCACGGTTTGCATACTGCCCATAAACCACAACATGCCACGGGGCACCTTTATAAACAGTCTCAAAATGGTGAAAATCGCCAGGTTTTTTTTGATTCTTGATAAATTTTAGTGCGCTTTCTTCAGAACGAGCCCCCAACATCTGCAAGGTATAACCTGAACTTTTCCACTTCAGAAGCAGCGCGTCAGAACTTGATGACACGGCTGCAGAATTAGCTACAGATTTGACCACTTTATTTTCGGGGCGCTTTGCCGAAACAGAAGGTTCTGCCTCTTTCAGGGCTAAAGCTGGTTTTTTCGTTATTACAGGACTGCCACTCACGACTTCCCGTAGCTCTTTCTCTAACACTGAAGAACTACTAGCTACCGCCTTATTATCCGGTTTTGGCAAAGACTCTTTAACTTTGAGCTTTTCCTCCTGCGCTCTTAATTTGGCAGAAAGGTCTTGTTTTGCCTGCTCAATAAGACTCTTACTCTCGGCTCCTGCTTTAGCTGCCATATCTGAGCTGACTGCAGCCTCAACTGACGCATCTGATTCTCCAGTATGCTTGTAATCATCAGTTGAAATATCAGGCTTTGAGTTAATCTTTATTTCTGTATTTTCATTATTTGATTGCGCCATAGGCACAGCAAGAGGTACAGAAACAGTTTCAGTGCTTACATCTAACGCAGCATTCTCTACCTCTTCTGGAAGGAATTTCCAGAGTGAGACCCCCAGAATCCCAACCAAAACAAAACCAATCCCAGCCATATGCAAAGGAGGTAGCGGAAAAGCGGTGGCACCACCCGCTTTTTTGGAAACTGAAACCTTCCCACCCGACAGCAGTGTTTCGATCCTTCCAGGCATGCCACCTGACAAT
Source organism: Neptuniibacter sp. (assembly GCF_024231755.1). GTDB lineage: Bacteria > Pseudomonadota > Gammaproteobacteria > Pseudomonadales > Balneatricaceae > Neptuniibacter. The sequence goes on along the minus strand of NZ_JAAEQH010000150.1, from coordinate 7,301 downwards.
GTAATCAATTCAGCTTTTTTCTTAGGCTTTAAAGACGCAGTAGCGGGATAGCAGACCTGCAGATATTCCTCAGTCTCCTCAGGAGACATCTCTTCCAGTGTTAGGTGATGAACTCTGCCTTCCATATGCCTAACGGAATCATGATTCAATAAACGTTCTGCAAATTCCGGGGCCGCCATAAACAGAAGCTGAGCACCTCCTGCAGTCGCATCCGCGGTGTGTAGGTTGAGTAGCAATTCCAATGCAGGCTCAGAAAGCTTTTCAGCATCATCTACCACTATGAGGCATTTCTGACCTGCGGCCTGTAACGCTTTCAACTGAAAATTAAACAGCTTTAGGTGATCGGCAAAGCCAGTACCACCTTTCTCATGCGATGGGAGCTGCTCAAGAAGAAGATCTAATAGCTGTTGTTCAGTGAGCCCCTCTTTAGGCTCAACTACACAACAGCAGAGAGTTGAATCAGTTTGTTCCGGTTTCAACTGAGTGATGAGAGTACTTTTCCCGACCCCAGACTCACCGGAAACCAGTAAAAGGAAGTCTGAAAAGCGCACAAGATGCTTAAGCTTATCCAGCAGCTGCAAACGGCTAGGTGGCTCAAAATAGATTTTACTTTTCATCCAATTGCTTCACTCATCACTATTCAGCCGGAACACAACCCTTATACTAACAGCACTGTCCTAGAGAAGTGCCCGCTGCCAGGGTCTCATCCAGCTTAGCAACCGGGAAATCCGAAGTCACCACCGCCTGACCAACCTGTTTAAGAAGGACCAATCTTAGCTGCCCATCCAACACCTTTTTATCCACAGACATCAGATTCTTGAATTGATCAGCCGACATTTCCGTAGGCGGGTAGATTGGCAGATTTGCCGCCTCCAAAATGTCTTTAATTCGAGTAACGTCTCCTGATGAGATCCAACCAAGACGACAAGACAGATCTGCAGCCATCATTGTTCCAGCCCCGACCGCTTCGCCATGAAGCCACTCTCCATATCCCTGATCAGCCTCTATGGCATGACCAAAAGTATGCCCTAGATTTAGCAGTGCTCTAATTCCTGATTCTTTTTCATCTTGAGCAACAACCTCCGCCTTGATCTCACAAGATCGAAAGATTGCTTGCTCTAACAAGTCAGGCTGAAGCCCCATCAAACCATCAACGTGATCTTCCAGATAGCAAAGAAATGCTTCGTCATAGATCAAGCCATACTTAATCACCTCAGCCATTCCAGCCGACAGTTCTTTTTCCGGCAGAGTGTTCAATACATCAGTATCAATCACCACACATTGAGGCTGATGAAAAGCACCAATCATATTCTTACCCTGAGGATGATTGACCCCCGTCTTACCACCAACCGAAGAGTCCACCTGTGATAACAAGGTTGTTGGTACCTGAATAAAATCAACACCTCGCTGATAGCAGGCTGCTGCAAAGCCTGTCATATCCCCCACAACACCACCACCTAAGGCAATTAATGTTGTAGTTCGGTTATGTCGTTTATTCAGCAAAGCATCAAAGACCATATTTACATGATCAAGATCTTTATAACGCTCCCCATCGGGCAATATTACCGAATCCACCTTCAGAGAATCAGGAAGACTAGACACCAATCGATCCAGATATAATGGAGCAATAGTCTCATTAGTTACGATTAGGACTTGCTGACCTTTGATATAAGGCTGCATAAGTCCACGATCCAATAATCCCTGACCAATAAAAATAGGGTAGCTCCGCTCCCCCAAATCTACTTTGAGTGTTTGCATATATTACGTCTAACCTACTATTCACTATCCAGAATGGAGAGCGACTTAAGCTGCTTAACTATTTCACTTGCAACCGTTTTCGGATGTCGACGATCAGTTTTGACAACGATATCAGCCGCATCAACATAGAAGGGATGGCGTTCCGCCATTAATTTCTCGAGAACTTCACGCGGATTATCGGTCTGAAGCAAAGGACGATTTTTATCTCTGGATGTTCTATCAAGCTGCTGATCAACTGATGTTTGTAAATAAACAACTGTGCCATTTGCCTGTAGAGCAGTGCGATTTTCTGGCCGAATGACTGCACCACCACCCGTAGATAAAACGATTAATTGCTGCTGTGAAAGATCCTTAATTACCGCTTCTTCGCGATCTCTAAAACCGGATTCACCTTCAACATCAAAGATCCAAGGGATATCAGCCCCAGCACGAGCCTCAATTTCTCGGTCAGAATCAACAAATTCCAGCTTTAGTTCCTGAGATAAAATACGGCCTATGGTGCTTTTACCCGCCCCCATAGGCCCCACAAGAAAGATGTTCAAATTTTAACGCCTTACTGCGCAGTTAATGAGTTTCTTACCAATTTAGGTGTAATGAAGATTAACAGCTCTGTTTTATCAACACTATTTTCGGTATTACGGAATAATGACCCCATGACAGGTAGGTCACCCAACAGAGGAACTTTGTTCAAAACATCACTGGTCTCATTTTTGAATACGCCACCCAGCACAATAGTTTGACCATCAGGCACTACAACTGAGGTTTGCAGCTCATTATTATCAATACTAATTTCACCGTTTGGCAGGACTTCACCTACTGAGTCCTGTTTAATCTGTAGATCCATTGCAATTCGGTCACCAGGATTAATACGAGGGGTAACATCCAGGCTCAAAACTACATCTTTGAATTCGATGCTCACTTCACCATCTTCTACTGTCTGGTAAGGAATCTCCGTACCCGACTCAATTTTGGCAGAATTACCATTAGTTGTAAGTATCTTAGGCTGTGAAATCACTTCAGCCTGGCCATCCGATTCCAATGCACTTAGCTCCAGATGGATCATGCTACTGGTTCCAGGCGCAAAACCGATAGCAATTTTACCTGCATTAGCTGCTGTCGCCCCTAAATCGACGTTTAGACCTACTTCAGTAGGAGGATTACCAAAGTCGATTGATCCTTGATCAGGATTAACAATCCAACCTCTTCCATTATCGACATCGTTATAGCCGAAACCCCACTTAATACCCAAATCTTCGGTCACTGAAGAACGCGCAGTTACCAAACGAGCCTCGATCAATACCTGCTCTACTTCAACATCAAAACGCTTCAAAGTCCGACGAATATCACTAATAGCTTTAGCTGTTTCCCTTACCATCAATACGTTAGTTTCATCATCAGACATAACAAAGCCTCGATCAGAAACAAGTTTAGCTTCCTGAATAGTAGCCATCATATCTGAAGCTTTGCGGAAATCTATCTGTATAAATTCTGTTTTAAGTGGTGCCAGTTGCTCCACTTTCTGTGAGCTTTCCAGCTCAATCCGCTCACGTTCCGCGATTTCTGCCGCCGGAGCAATAAGCAGCACATTCCCCACTGTACGCTGATCAAGCCCCTTAGTTTTCAAAATAATATCCAGTGCCTGGTCCCAAGGTACATTTTTCAAACGTAAAGTAATATTGCCACCAACAGAATCACTTACTACTAAATTCAACTCCGCAACCTCTGCAACAATCTGTAACACCGAACGCAACTCAACATTCTGGAAGTTCAGGTCAATCTGTTCGCCGCTGAAAGGAAACAGTTCTTTATCTCTTTCCTGCTTCTCGGCTAACGTCTGCGGTTTGAAGTCAATAATAAGCCGGTTGTCCGTCTGATAAGCCAAATACTCGTATGGTTCAGCGCTTGGCTTAATAAGAACACTTGTGTTTAATCCATTCGCCATCGCATCAATAAACATAACTGGCGTAACAAAATCCTGCACATCCACTCGCTGCTCCAAAGCAGAAGACAGTTGAGCCCCGAACAGGTTAACTAGAACATTATTTCCTTCTTCCTGAATATCAACCCCAGCTTTATCATCCGATAGAGTAATACTCACACGTCCTATACCACCTTCAACACGCTCAAAGTCCATTCCTTGCACTTGAGTATGATCAGACATCTGCTGTGCATTACCTTGTGAAACTTTGTCTTCAGTGACCAGATTAGCTATAGACTTAGGGGCAGACTTAACCCCTTCTTTGTTTTTCAGGACAACAAATAGACTGTTTCCTTCAGTAAATGTTTGGTAACTAGCTGGCTCGTAAAGGCTTGCAACAACACGAAGACGGCCTTCTGTCTGCGCAAAATTCACCACATCAACCTGACCGGTTTTAACATCAAGAGATCGGCCATTTAGGTCATTTTCAACACCCCAAAGATCTATCACCAATCGGGAAGGTTGATTGATCATATAGGCTTGAGGCGCAGGCGGGGTAGAATCGAAATCGAACCTAAGCTCCACCTTACCCCCAGGTAAAGCGACAAAATTCGCATTCTTCATTAGGATTTCTGCTGCCGCCCACTCCGACAATAAAATACTGAAGACAAATGCACTCAGGGTCCGAAATAACTTACCAGACTGTACTTTTACTCCAAACACCATGGGGACTTTAATATTCACAATTGTATCCCTTATTCCTTCTCTTTTAAGGCAAGGTTACGTGACCGTTTCATCCAACCACCACGACCATTCTTAATAATTTCCAGAAGCACTATTTCTCGCTCATCCAGAGTAACAATCTCTCCAAAATCCAACCCCATGTAATTACCTTCAGTCACGCGGTGGATTTCAGCATTACTATCCTTAATCAAAGCCCAAAGCCTTTGCTCATCCTTTTTAAAAATGGTTCCAACCATCTCCAATTCATCTAAAGCAAAAGTTTCCAGATACTCTTTCTGTCGCTCCAGATCCGGCTTCAAAGCATCAGCGCTTTCGTTTTCGTCTACAGCATCAACAACCTGCACAGGAACCAAAGGCTCAAAGGGCTCTCTCATACTAGCGCCTTCGTAAACAAAGCTATGATAAGGCTTGAATTCAGGTAGTGGTTTAATCTTTCCTGCCGGAGCCGCTTTCGTTTTACTAACAAATTTTTTTAGATCCTGGGTATCTTCAACCCAGTCAACACAACCAGTTAAACCCACAAAAACAGCTAGCAGGATTAGTTGTTTAAATCCGTTAACCATACCAACCTCTACTTAGTCTCATCATATCGATAGGTTTTAGCATGGATCCTCATATTAACCCCTCCCGCAGATGGCGAGATACTGTAATCATGCAATGTAACGATCCTAGGCAAAGCTGCAATACCACTTACAAATTGCCCCATCTGATGATAAGAGCCTGCGACATTGATATTGATTGGCAGCTCGATATAAAACTCTTTTTTCTTTTCAGAAGCTAAAGCTATTGACCCAATATCCAGCCCACTATCTGTACCCAGATTTGTAATATCATCTAGCAAACCCGGCACTTCTTTTTCCGTTGGCAACTGTTTCTTTAACTCAGCAAAACGCTCTTCCACATCTTCCATCTGTTTCCTCAAAGCATCCAGATTAGATACCTGGAAAGCTTTTTCTTTATAAACAGACTTCAGCCCCTTTTCCTTTTTTACTTCCTTATGTAACTGAGCTTGCTTATCCACAGCATAGAAATGCCAACCGGCAGCAACAATCAAAGCAATCACGATAAGATAACTGATAATCTTAACACCTATAGGCCAGTTACCCGATGTTGATAAATCAAGGTCATTAACATCAAAACCTTTGAAGGCCTGCTTAATTGCATCCATTATTTCTGGCCCCCTTCCTTATCCTTATTATCAACAAGCTTGGGTTTAGTCACACCTACCGATAACTTGAAGGCTTTCTGCCCAGCGGCTGCCGTATTAACTGTTGATAAGCTCGGCTCGCCAAACCATATGGAGCTATCTAAGTTTCTCATCAATGACGATACTTCCAAGTTATCCGATGCTTTACCCGATAATGAAACTTTCTTTCCTTTCCGGGAAAGAGAGGTATAAAACAGCCCATCAGGCAAAACCCTAACCAGCTCATCAAAGTTACGGACGATCAAAGGACGCGTCCCCTGCAATTCCTGAATGGCTTTTAAGCGCTCAAGTAGCCTTTCTCTCTTAGCTTTAAGCTCTTTAATCTCAGCTATTTTACGATCTAACTTAGCGGTTTCTGCTTTCAAATAATTATTTCTGGATATCTGGCGTTCTTTCATCGCATCAAAGTAATAGCCAATCCCAAGAACGATAATGACAGCAAATAAACCCGCTCCCATTACATTCGCTGCAAAACTTTTCTGCCTTAATTTTGCTTTCTCTTCTCGCCAGGGGCGTAAATTAATCTTAGCCATTTTTACCCCCTACTCCTCAAAGCCACGCATCGCTAAACCGCACGCTTTAATCAAAGAAGGTGCATCCCTCTCCAAGCGTGAACGATTAACTCTGGAATTTACTGTCATATCAACAAATGGGTTAGCCATTCTTGTTGGTATACCAATATCCTCTTCTAACTGATCAGCCAGACCTTCAATTGTTGAAGTACCGCCCGAAAGATATAAAGCATTTAATTCGCTATGAGCACCGGAAGAGTAGAAGAATTGCAAAGAACGGGAAACCTGCTGCGCAACAGTACTGCGAAATGGCAAGACAACCATCTCTTGGATTTCTGATGAGATATCATCCAGCCTTAAAGACTGTTCAACTTCTTCAATACTCATACCATACTGCTGATGGATAGAGTTGGTGAGATCATTACCACCAAACGCTTGCTCACGGCTATAGACGATTTCCGCACCTCGAAATACATTTAGAGTCAGAGTTGCTGCACCAATATCCACAATACCAATAAGAGCCTCTTCATCCATATGATCCGCAGACACAAGAGGAAAAGTCCTCTCTACCGCGTATGTATCTACATCCACTATCTCACACTTTAAGCCCGCACTGTTTATGGCATCCTCACGCTGTTCAACATCGTCTTTGCGGCATGCGACAAGTAGCACTTTATCCAGACTATCGTTATTTTCCACCGGACCCAATACTTCAAAGTCGATAGCAACCTCATCTAAGGGATATGGAATAAACTGATCTGCCTCCACTTTGATTTGGTCTTCCAGCTCAAATTCAGTGAAAGCGTTACTCATTTCAATTCGTTTGGTAATAACTGCAGAAGAGGGAACTGCGGACACCGCTGCTGACATTTTTCCCCCGGCGACCTTCACAGCTTTTTCTATGGCATAACCAACCTCTGCCACATCCTGAATATTGCCATCAATCACAGCACTAGGAGGAAGGGTAACCACCGCATAGGCTTCTAGCGTAAACCCTTTACCGCTCTTGGATAAAGCAACCAATTTCACTGAAGAGGAGCCTATATCCAGCCCTACCAAGCTACCCGACTTGTTCCCCAAAAAGCCAAACACAATGAGATTCCCTAATTAATACTGCGTTAATGCAAAGCTTAATATAGTACTTATGCACTCTAGCGTGCAT
>NZ_JAAEQH010000149.1 GCF_024231755.1 Neptuniibacter sp. | reverse complement strand
GGGAAGTAGGCACTATAAAAAGTTTACTATTGACCTTAATTGGTTATAAAATAATGAATATTAATGTAGAAAATAAAGAAAGGAGGTGGCACTTAAAGAAGTAATTTAGATACACACGTTCAGAAGAAAGAACTTTTGTTTAATCTTCTTATTTCGAAATTGGCGTTTTCGTATGGCTTGTGGCTCTCGCCTTTGGGAACGGTTATGATTTCGAAATGACGAGGGGGAAATTAGATAACTTGAAAAAGTTATCGTGAAAACTAAGAACTAGTTATTAACGAAACAAAATAGGAGCACAAGATGAAGAGACTTTCATTACTATTTGCTTTATCTATTGTACTTCTTTCTTTTGGGCTGGCTAATGCTCAACCTTACAAGGTTGATTTCAATGTAGACCTTGGACCAGGTTCAATGTTTACGTACCCGTCCACTACCGATGATTATGCCAAAGGTGGCATGCCCGTTTATATCGGTATCCAGATGGCGAACCAGACACTTGTTACTGTACCTCCAACTGGCGAATATCTTTCTGGTTGGGGAATGGGCTTAACAGTTTATTCCGTTCCATCAGGCGCCACTGTTGTATGGACAGATATGGGCGAAGCCCCGGTTGCTTCAATTGAAAGATTGAACACTTGGGAAGATGGCGGAATTTGGTCCGGTATGAACGATATTACTCTTCCAGGTGCAAACTGGGATGGTAACTTACCGGATAATTTCAGACATGATTGCTTGGGTGCCTTTACACCTACCGGTGGTTTTCCTCCGAGTGACAATGTCTTATTAGACCGTTTCCGGTTGCATTTGATGGTTCCGGTTACCGGCTCTGATCCTTTGACTGATATTGTTGAAATTTGTGTGGACTACACACCTGTTGATTGGCTGTTCCCTGATGGCGATCCATTTGGTGGCCCTTATTGCTTTGAATTCCTGGGCGTGCCGGATCTTCCACCAGAAACAGAAGATCCAGATCTTTCGCAGTCAGTTGAGCATGATGTTGCTTTTGGTGTAACACTTGCTGTAACCGATGCTGAAGGTGGCACAATTACTGGTGTTGGTGCCGTTGATGAAAACGACAACCCACTAGGAACCGCCAATTATGTTGGTGGCAATCTTGTTTGGACATATGATCCTCCATGTGACTGGGTTACTGATGGTGAGTCACACACAGTTAAATTCTATGCTGAAGAAGCTGGACCGGGACATGTATATCCTGGTGTAGATTTTACATCTACGATGTCACTAACTGTTACCAACACCGCTCCAGTTATTGCTGGTGACTGTGATGCCAATATTGTTGCTGGTATCGAAGCTGATACATATGCCAATTTCACTTCAACTGATGCCAATGTTGGCGACGTTGCAGTATGGTCATATACAGTTTCCCCATCAGCCCCGGCTGGTACTGTTGATCTCACCGGTGGTGTTTTGACATTCAATCCGGCTGTCGCTGATGAAACTGTTGGATTCTTCACCTTTACTGTCACAGTAACTGATTGTGCCGGTGATTATGACGAATGTGACGTTACTTTTGAAGTAATCAGTCAGCTTCCGTTCTTTATTGTAATTGAAGCTGAAGATGGCGACGCTGGCTTAGGTGTCTACCTTGGTCATCACGCCTATGTTGATGTTACTCAAGAACAGGGTTCAGAAAACAACCTCGGTTTTGACTTCTTGATCGCTTATGACAACTCCGTTCTCGCTTTCATGGGTGCCTATGGCAACCCAGTTCTGTTTAGTTCAACTGGCGATTACCAGTGGGAATATTTCACTTATCGCTTTGTTGACAACTGTGGCGGATCCTGCCCGTCAGGTATGCTCCAGGTTGTTGGTATTGCCGATCAGAATGATGGGCTCCATCATCCAATAGAGACAATCCTCCCTGAGGACTTTGTTCTCTTTACAATGGACTTCATGGTAACCAACGACTACACTATGGATTGTTCGTTTGTGCCGATCTCCTTCTTCTGGAGAGACTGCTCAGACAACAGTATCGCTCTGAACTACAGAAGCGATCCGACAGGTCTCGTTATATTACAGGCCATTTCCAGAAATGTATTTGGATATAATGGTACATACTTCCCGATCACCAACCCGCTTTATGGCTTCCCGACTTATTTTGGTGCGCAGGAAGATTGTGATAATGACGATCCTCTAAAAGGCAACGATCAGTTCATCGACTTCTTTAATGGCGGAATCAAGATCATCTGTTCTGACAGTATTGATGCTCGTGGTGATATCAACTTGAATGGTGTTTTAAATGAAATCGCTGATGCGGTAACATTTACTAACTATTTCATCTATGGTATTGGCGCATTCACTATCAATGCCGAAGGCCAGAAGGCTGCTACCGACGTTAACGCCGATGGTATCCCGCTATCAGTTGCTGATCTTGTTTACTTGATTCGTGTAATCGTAGGCGACGTACTGCCTATCGACAAACTGAACCCGAATATGGTCGAAGCTAACTTCGCTCATGACGGACAGTTAGTCTCTGTTGATGTTGAGCTTGGTGCTGCTCTCTTTGTCCTTGAAGGCAATGTAGATGTCAGTCTTGCTCAGGATGCCGCTCATATGCAGATTATGTCAGATGTCGTGGATGGCAACACCCGCGTTCTGATTTATAGCTATGATAAAGGCGCCAGCGTCAATGGTAATATCCTGAACACAACCGGTAATGTGATTTCAATTGAAGCAGCTGACTATAAT
>NZ_JAAEQH010000148.1 GCF_024231755.1 Neptuniibacter sp. | reverse complement strand
CATAAAAAGGGGATATTTTCAGAGTGCCGCGCGCTGACAGAACCGCGCGTGATGGGGGAGCCGATGCGACAGTCTGCTAGCTTACCTTCGATCAACACCCAGATGGCCCAGAATGAGCAGACGTCGCATAACTCTCCGAGCTCCTTGGTCATCGAGACGGGATCGGATGACCAGAACCTGAGTTCGGAGAGTGGCTCGCCCCAGGTAGTCTTAGAACTGAATGGCTACGGAAGCGACATAGATTCTAGTCACTAAACTCGGCTGTGATAATTTAACTGTGATATTTTAACTGTGATATGTACAAATGTTGGGTGCAGTGGTGAAGGGATTATAATTATTAAAGGTATGTAGATAGTTTAGCTTGAGTTTTAAAACAACTAAGGATAGAAAGGTCAGAGCGCGATAATTATCTGCTTGAATGAAAATTCAAGTACAGGTCGTTGCACATCAAAGGTTACGTCTAACCCCATAGAGATATCGTATCAATGCTCTTTGCTGCATCTACTAAAAAATAGGATGTTCTCGTCAAAAGCTGATAACCAATCTAGAACCGTCTTTCTGGCCCTACATTATCTTGTTGGTTCCTATGCCTCGCGTTGCGTCAGTCGCGTTTCGCGTTGCTTCAGCCGACCCCCCTTCAACTGCACTTTCTCTT